>NZ_AOJF01000037.1:0-228 GCF_000337395.1 Halorubrum distributum JCM 13561 | reverse complement strand
CGTGAGCGAACGCTGAAAAGCACCCCGAGAAGGGCGGTGCAATAGGGCCTGAAATCAGCTGGCGATCGAGCGACAGGGCGTACAAGGCGATTCTCAAAACGACCGAGGAGCGATCCTCCAGTAGGAAGAGAATCGAGCCGGCGTCGTGTCGTGCGTTTTGAAAAACGACCCAGGGAGTGCACTTGATTGGCGAGTCTAACCCGTGAACCGGGGAAGGCGCAGGGAAAC
>NZ_AOJF01000036.1:0-1958 GCF_000337395.1 Halorubrum distributum JCM 13561 | reverse complement strand
ATGTGTATAAGAGACAGGGATAGAGGACCGCCACCAGACTAGATCGGTCGGTCCCACCGCGAGGTGAGAGGTGCCGGGTGGGGTCCCCCTAGACACCGTTATAGGTCCCTGTGGTGGGTGGTGGGGTCGGTTCGATTTTCGGCGACCCTTGCGCCGTCCTGCGATTAGGGAGCGGAGGGGCGAGTGATTGTGGTGGGAGAATCGCAAGACGGCGGTAAGTTGTGGCGGTTCAGACAGGGGTATCCTTACGCCGTCCTGCGATTGTACGGATAGGGCCGGGATTCGACAGGGGGAAGAATCGCAAGACGGCGGTAAGTTGTGATGGGTGATACTCCGGGGCGATCGGCGACCCCTGCGCTGTCATGCGGTTTCGGGTTCTGTCTGGCTATGGTTAGAACTGCTAATAACAATATGTGGGCGTGTTGGTAGTATCGGGATAGGTAGATGTTCTGCCGGGGTGAAAGGTCAGTATTCTTTAAGGGGCTAGTCGTTCTCGTCGCAGTCAAAGCTACGCAACGTGAGTGAATGCCCGGAGAAGGCCCGGGCGACGGACGATTCCACCGGACGCGATTTGTGGCAGAATCGCCCGGTGGAAACCTCTTGGCCGGAGGGTTCGTCCTCGCTCTGTCCTCTCTCAGCCGAGTCAGTAAGTGTTTCGACGGTTCACGGAAACGCTCGGTCTGGACGACTAAGCGCCGATCCACCGCAAGGATCGGGCGATCTTGATTTGCCCGAGAGCCGGCGTACCCGGCTCGAGGGCCGCCCGATCCGCACGCCCCCGACCGGCGGGAGGGGGCTATCTTGTGCGGTGGCGGTGCGGCGGCGGTGCGGTCTTTACTCGACGCTAGTTAGAACAACTCAAGAGCCGCTATGCTTCGCCAATTCAGGCGTTCCACCGTGCGGTGCGGTAGAAGACGTGCCGGTGGCTATGGTGCGGTGCGGTGCCACCGGCTCGTCTTCGTCGCGGTCGTCGGATAGTGCCGCCCCAGCTGGGCCGGACGTGCTGTCGGGCCACTCGTGGAGCAGCTCGCGATCGCGTCGGTCGGGGTGGTCGGAGTGAGCGCGGATCCCGTCGACGGCGAGGTCGAGTTGGATGAGCAGTCACGGCTCGGTCGGGACTGGGATTGCGGGCCGGATCGGGAGCGGCCGGACTGCCGGAAGGACTTGGCGCACCTGAAGTACCAGACAGAATCGGGGGAACAGGCGTCGTACCGTTGCGGTTCGTGGGACTGCGAGTGTTGCGGCCACCGGCTGAGGATGGGACTGATCGAGGAGATAGAACGGATCACGGAGGAGCGCCCGGAGATGCGTCGGTTCCTGACGCTCACAGTGGACCGCAGAGCGCCCGCGTCGAAGGAGGAGAAGCACGAGTACATCACCGATCGGTGGAACGCGCTGAGGACGGAACTGAGGGACCGCTATCCAAACCTGTCGTATCTGTGGGTGCGGCACGAGGGAGACGAGCGGGACCGGCCGCACCTGCACCTGCTCGTGGATCGGTTCCTGCCGCAGCGGGAACTGTCGCAGTTGGCCGAGCGCGTCGGCCTCGGCCGGGTGGTGGACATCCGGCGGGTGGACGCACGGAACGCGGCGCACTACATCAGTGCGTACCTCGGTCGTGGCTCGCTGTCGTTCCTGCCGTCGGGGTCGCGGCGGTACGGATCTAGCGCCGACGTCGATCTCGATCCACGCGATCCGGGCGGCGACGATCGTGACGGCAGTGCGCTCGAGGAGGACTGGTCACTGATGGCGTGGGATCCGATCGTCGAGGACTGGGTGTCGGCTGCGTCGGGAGACTTCCGGCGCGACGAGGATAGAGGACCGCCACCAGACTAGATCGGTCGGTCCCACCGCGAGGTGAGAGGTGCCGGGTGGGGTCCCCCTAGACACCGTTATAGGTCCCTGTGGTGGGTGGTGGGGTCGGTTCGATTTTCGGCGACCCTTGCGCCGTCCTGCGA
>NZ_AOJF01000035.1:0-98046 GCF_000337395.1 Halorubrum distributum JCM 13561 | reverse complement strand
AGTCGCCGCCTACCCATTCATACGGGAACAATCCCACCAAGCCCACGGACGTAACGTCCGTGGGCTTTTTTCATATCCAGCGACCCACACGCTCGCAGCCGACCGCTAAGCTTAAACGCTCGACAGCGGTACGTTCGCACGCGCCAAGGTGGCAGAGTCTGGTCAGACGCAGCGGCCTGCAGAGCCGCCCAACGCCGGTTCAAATCCGGCCCTTGGCTTTCTTCTTCGAGACGGACCGGCCGGTCGGTCCCACGAACTGACCCGCTTAGTAACCGTTAAACACCGGGTGACCCATGCGTGAACTATGCAACGACGCGCTGTGGCCGTGTTTGTCGCGCTGTTCCTCGCCGTCGCGGGCGTGGCGGGCGCGCTGACCGCGACGGCCGAGAGTCCGGAGATAGCGCTCGAAAACCCGGAAATTGACGCTGCGCAGGGAGATACGATCGAAGCCGGCGGGGAGACGTTCACGGTGGCCGACATCTCGGAGACGGAGGAGGGTGGCGGTCACGGCGGTGCGGCAACGACCGTCGTTACCGGAACGCTCGAACGCGAGTACACCGCCGAGACGTCCGAGACGTGGGCGAACGGCTCGACGGTGACGGTCGATGACCGCCAGTGGCGCGTTGAGATTTCCGGCGACGACGCCAGCGAGTTCACGCTCGTCGAAGTGCTCGACCGACAGGCGATTCTCCAAGCCGACGACGCGGCGGAAAACGAGACGGTCACGCTGGAGGACGGCGAGTACGTCGCGGTGACCGACGAGAACGGCGACCGGACGCTGGTGCCCGTCGACGAGTACTTCCCCGCGCCCGAAGAGCGGACGCACGCGACGGGTGAGACGCTCGAGTACGACGGGCAGACGGTCACGGTCGACGACGTGACGACCGGCGGCGCGGTCCTCGTGTGGGAGACCACGGAGACGGAGACGGTCGAGGTCGCGCAGCACTCGACGGTGACGCTCGGTGACACGGACTACGTCGCGCACTTCCCCGACGCCTCGACGCTCCGAATGTCGTCGGACATCGAGGCGTACGAGGCGCAGGTCACCGAGATCGAACGGTTCAACCAGTACAGCAGCGGTCTCTCGCGCGTCCTCGTCCTCTCGGTCTTGTCGTCGATCATGCTCGCCGGGATGGCGTTCATCCCGTCGCGGTACTGACCGCCGACCGGCGTTTTCGTTCGGTTCCGCTCCGGTCTACCGACAGTCACTACCCGTCGGGACCGCTACCGAGACCATGAGTTCGACAACGGAGAAGGTGCGACAGCTCGCCCCCCACTGGGCGGTGATGTTCGTCGCCATGTTCGCCGCGCTGGCGGTCGTCGAGTGCGTCCTCGGCGGGCTCGGGCTCGCGGCGTCGCTGGTGATCGTCCTGGTCATCGCCGTCGCGTACCCCGTCGTCGTTCGGACGCTCGGCGTCGCACCGCCCGTCTGGCAGCAGTGACGGCGGTCCTCCGCAGTTGCCGGCACAGCTCCGCGCACGGGGACTCGACGACGGGATCAGCCGGCGACGGCGACCCGCCGGGCGCTCTCGAGCGGAGTCGAACGACGGCCCCTCTGAGGTACTCCGCCAGATAACACCGGTGTCAGCCGGTCACCGTCCCGTCCCTCTCGATTTTATACGGCTCGGTCGCCTCTCGATCGGTATGAGTGACGAGAAGCTGGCTCCGGTCACGTCGGAGCTTCCGGACGCACCGTTCCACACCAGCGGCACCGATCACATCACGGTCTGGGGCAGCAACGAGGAGGACACGCTCGCCTTCTACCGCGACCTGCTCGGGATGCCACTCGTGTTGCGGCAGCCGAACCTCGACGACCCTTCGCAGACGCACCTCTTCTTCGACACCGGCGACGGCCGAATCCTCACGGTGTTCGTGAGCGACGAGCGGGCGTCTGCGCGCGGCCAGCGCGTCAACACGGGGGCCGTCCACCACCTGTGTTTCAGCGTCGAACCCGACGAGTACGAGGAGATCATGGCGGCGCTCGAAGACGCCGGCAAGGGGTACAACGTGTTCGACCGGGGCATCTTCCACTCGATTTACACCCAAGACAACAACGGGCTCGTCATCGAGCTGTCGGCCGACAAGTACGAGATCCCCGACGGCCGGAAGGGCGAGGTGCTCGCGGCCGCGCAGCGCCTCCGCGAGGAGGACGGTGCCGACTTCGCGCAGGACCGCCACATGGAGGGGGCCCTCGAAGAGCTCGGGCTCCCCGTGAACAAACACGACCTGCCCGACGCCGACGCCGGCGTCGGGGTCTGAGATGGCCGACCGCTCTCCGGGACCGCACGCGGGCGACGACCCCCACGGCGACGAGCCACTGGTCACGGCCGGGACGCCGCTTGACGACGCCGGAGCGGCGCTCGTGCTCGTCCACGGCCGCGGCGCCACCGCCCGCAGCGTCGTCGACTTGGGCGAGCAGCTGGCCGGCGACCGCGACGTCGCGATCATCGCACCCGCGGCCGCGGGAAACACATGGTACCCGAACTCCTTCCTCGCGCCGATTGCGGACAACGAGCCCGGTCGGACCTCGGGGCTTCGGGCGGTCGGATCGGCGGTCGGTCGCGCGGTCGACGCCGGGATCGCTCGCGATCGCGTCCTCGTCGGCGGCTTCTCGCAGGGCGCCTGCCTCGCGAGCGAGTTCGTCGCCCGCAGCCCGACCCGCTACGGCGGGCTCGCCGTCTTCAGCGGTGGGCTGATCGGCGAGACGGTCGCCGTCGACGACTACCTCGCGGACGCGGCCGCCGACATCAAGGGCGGGGCGGAGGAGGACGCCGAGGGCGGACTGGACGGCGACGCCGAGGAGCCGCTCGCCGGGACGCCCGCGTTCGTCGGCTGTAGCGACACCGACCCCCATATTCCCGAGGAGCGCGTCCACGAGACGACCGCGGTGTTGGAGGCGCTCGGTGCCGACGTCGACGAGCGGATCTACGAGGGGATGGGCCACGGGATCAACGACGACGAGATCGCGGCGGTGTCGGAGCTGGTCGCCGCGCTCGCGTAGCCGCGCTCCGTCTCCCGATCGCCTGTCACGACACCGCGGCGATCGAGAGTCGCAGCGTCGCCAGCGCGGCGGCTCCGAGCACGCCGCCGAGTGCGGTCGACGCGGCCGTGAGCCCGCCCGTCAGCGTCGCCAGCGTCGCCGGGATCACGACCGCGAGGACGAGGAGGACCACCGCGGCGCTCCCCGTCGCCATCGGGTCGAGGCGCCGCACGCGCTCCCGGAGTCCGGACGGCGCGTCGGACACGGCGGCGCGTTCGCCCGCCGCGGTCGCGGGTTCGGCCCGCTCCCCGCCGCTCGCAGCGTCGGAGTCCCGCTCCCCGCCGCTCGCGCCGCTCGCAGCGTCGGAGTCCCGCTCCCCGTCCGACCGCCGCCCGGTCACGATCCGCCAGCGGCCGTTCTCGCTGCGCGCGCGGGCGAACTCCCCGGCGATGAGGTTGGCGGCGCCCGGCGGGTAGCCGAGCCCGCGGACCAGCGCGAGGAAGTCGCTCTCGTCGTACCGGCCCGCAGTCGGCCAACGGTAGCGGTCGCGCAGGCGCTCGCCGGTCGGGAGCGCGTAGGCGACGCGGACTAAGTCGCCGTCGCGCTCCCAGCCTAACACTTGGACCCTGACGGTGCCGTCCGCGGCCGAGTGCCGGTCCAGCAGGTACAGCTCGGTCGCGTCGTCGATCGCGGTCGGGTCCCGGTCCGCGAACGCGAGCGGCGTCCCCTCCGGGAGCGGGCGCGATCGGTCGGCGCCGCCCTCGGCAGCCTCCGTCTCCGGAGTGTCCATGTCCGTCCTTGTCGCCCGCCGGTCATAAGTGTCGGTCCGAAGGGCGGAGCGGCGGATCCAGGGGCCGGCAGCGGGCGCCTCACGCCAGCCAGTCGTCGGGCTTCGTGTCGTAATCGACGTCGTCGGCCGCGATCCGGGACTCGGTCTCGGCGTCGAGGTCGTGTTCGGTCACGTCGCCGCCGTCGTACTGGTACCGCACGCCGACCTCCGTGCCCGCCGGCTCCTCGCCGCGTCGCTTGGCGCGCCGGACCTCCCCGTCGTCGTACTCGACGCGGATCGTCGCGAGGTTCACCGGGCGACCCCACAGCTCGAAGACGCGCTTCAGGGTCGCCTTCGCGCGCTCCGCGTCGAGTTCGACGCCGTTGTACCGGTGGCCCAAGAGGAGCTCGCCCCGGTTCCGGAAGTTCCCGTCCAGCACGACGATCGTCGGCTTCCCGAAGTTCGTGAACCGGAGGAGCAGCTTCTTGCGCACGTCGTCGGCGTCGACGCTGGCGACGCGGTGTTCCCCGGCGGCCCGGCTGTACTCGTAGGTGAAGTAGTTCCCCTCGCGGACGAACTCGTCGGTGAGGAACGCGTCGATGAACGTCACGTCGTTGTGGCTCTCGCGCACCTCGAACATGCGCTCCCAGCCGGCCGCGCGGTCGACGTCGTCGATCGCGGCCGCCACGGTGTCGTATCGGTCGACGTCGAACAGGTACCGCGCCTGCTCTTCGAGCGCCTCCCGGGAGACGTTGCGGAGCGCGCCCCGGTGCTCCGGCCGCGAGAGGACGTAGTGGCGCTCCGCGAGCCCCTCGCGCGTGAGCAGCTTCCACGGGTACCGCTCGACGTCGACGCCGGCGGACTCCGCGCCCGCGTCGGCCTCGTCTCCGGCGGAGAGCGCCCGGTCGACCGCCTCGGCGTCCACGCGGGGGTCGCCGTCGGCGGCCATTTCGGCGAGCTCGTCGAGCGTCGCCGGGCCGGCGCCCGCGATCGCCGGGTGCGGGTCGAGCAAGGCCGCGACCTCGTCGAGGTCGATCCGGGCGTGGAAGTTCTCCGGCGTCACCCCCTCGACGCGGAGCAGCTTGTCGAGCACCTCCCGGCGCGCCGCCCGGAGCTCCACGTGCGTCCACAGCTCGAAGCCGAGCTTGTACGGGTTCAGTCCGGGCGACCCGAGCACCCGGGACATGTGGTCGGCGTACGTGAGGAACTCGTCCGGGCCGGCGAACCCCTCGCCGCCCATCATCACCGACTCCCAGTACGTCGCCCACCCCTCGTTCATCACCTTCGTCTGCTTCTGCCCCGCGAAGTAGTACGCCTCCTCGCGGACCGCGTCGATGACGGTGGTCTCCCACGGCTCGCGGTCGACCGCCTTCCCGCTGTCGGGGTCGTACCGCTTCCCGTGGTCGCGCAGGAACGCCAGCACGTCCGGGCGCGGCTCCTCCGGCTCGACGCCCTCGCCGCGTGCCTCCAGCCACTCGTCGTCGAACACGTCGCGGCGCACCTCCTCGGAGAGATTGAGCTCGTCGATCCGGGCTTCGATCGCCGCCAGCGGGTCCTCGTCGCCGTCGCTCACGTCGGCCGCGACGCCCGGCTCCTCGACCGACCGGGCGGCGTCGACCGGGCTGTGCTGGTCGATCGTGTCTTCGAGGGCGCTCACGGCGTCGATCAGGCGCTCCACCTCGTCGCGGTCGACGTCCGTCCGTTCGGCGATCGCCGCGATCCGGTCGGCGTTGCGCTCCAGCCGCGCCGCCGCGTTCGGGCCGTCCTCGCCGCGGTCGGCGTACAGCCCGAACCACTCGTTGTTCGCGAAGAAGTCGGCGTGCGCCTCGACGTGGGTGATGACGGCCTTCTGGTCGGCCGCCGAGTTCGACTCTTGGAGGAAGGCGTGGGCGGGGTCGTCGTTGTTGACGATCTCGAACGCCTTCCCCAGCCCGTGGCGGTCCTTCTTTTTCTGTCTCTCGTAGTTCATCCCCCACCGCCAGTGCGGGTACCGACGCTGGAAGCCGCCGTAGGCGATCAGCTCGTTCATCTGGTCGTGGTCGACGACCCAGTAGCGCACCGGGTACGGCGCCAGCCCGAGCCGCTCCGCCAGTTCGCGGGCCTCGCGGGCCGGCTCGTCGAGCGCCTCGGCCTCGCGTTTCGCCTCGACCCGGTCGTCCCTCATCGCCGCTCACCCCCGTCGGTCCGGCCGGTCGCGCGGCCGTCGCCCGTCTTGGGTCCGTCGTCTTCGGCCTCCGTGCTGAGGATCTCGTAGATCGCGTCCGTCACGTCGTCCGGCTCGCTGACGCGCGCGACGGCCACACCGTCGTCCCCCTCGAACGCCGCCTCGACCTCGTCGGCGTGGCGGGCGTTCGCCGCGCCGTCGCCGGGCTGGGTCTCCACGTACGCGTGGAGGTTGGCGTCGATCGACTCCATCTTCGGGATCACGCGCTCGGTGGTGTCGCTGCCGGCGTTCTCGGAGTCGCCCGCGGCGAACACGTACCGGTTCCACTCGCCGTACGGGTACTCCTCGAGGATCTCCTCGACGAGGTCGTACGCGCTGGAGATCCGGGTGCCGCCCCCGGACTGAATCCCGAAGAACTCCTCGCGGTCGACCTCCCACGCCTCCGCGTCGTGGACGACGTACCGGAACTCGGCGGCGTCGTACTTCCCGGTCAGGTACCAGTCCATCGGGGTGAACACGCGCTCGACGAGCTCCCGCTTCGTCTCCCGCATCGAGCCGGAGGCGTCGCGGACGTTGACGACGACGACGTTGCGCTCGCGCTTCTCGATCACCTCCGGGTGGCGGAACCGCTCGTCCTCGCGGCGGAACGGGACGCTGTCGAGCCCCTCCCGGCGGATCCGGTGGGTGACGGGCTCGCGGTCGACCCCCTCCTCGAGCGCGTCGAAGCTCTCCCAGCGGTCGAGCGCCGCCACCGGCTCGCCGCGCTCGTCCTCCGCGGTCGCCGCGGCGTCGGCGATCCACGCCCGCGAGACCGGGATCTCCTGGTCGCGCGCCCACGCGAAGACGTCGTCCACGTCGGCGCCGGCGACGAACAGCCCCTCGCGGACGTACGACTCGTCGAAGTCGGTCGCGAGGTGGCGCTTCAGCCCGCGCTTGAAGAACTCGTCGACGTCGAGGGTCCCTCGGGGGCCGGAGCGGGCGGTGTCGGTGAAGTCGCCCTCCACCTCCGCTACCACCCGCTTCCCCTTCGGTTCGAGGTCGAGGCCGAGCGCCTCGTCGAGCTCGCGGGCGAACTCCTCGGGATCTGTCTCTTATACACATCTCTGAGCGGGCTGGCAAGGNCCATCAGAGATGTGTATAAGAGACAGGCCCTGCCCCACCCCGCCGGCCGCTCGCTGGTCGTACTCGAAGGCGGGGAGGTCGACGACCTTGATCGGGATCCGGATCCGGTCGGCGTCGGAGCCGCCGAGGTCGCCGTGGCTGATGAACTCCGCGAGGTCCTCTCGGCGCGTCTCGCCGACCTCGCGGAAGCGCTCGCGGTCCTCCGTCAGTCCCACGGATCACCACCTCCGTTCCGGTCGGCGCCGCCGTTCGGCCCGTCTTCGTCGGCGCGGCCGCCGTCGACGTCGGGCCACTCGTCGCGAACGTCATCCATCACCGCGCGGCTCGTCAGCTCCGCGGACGCGGGGCTGTACCCGCGCTCGCACAGGCGGGCTATCGTCTCCGCCTTCACCCGCTCCGTCTCGGTGTCGGCGGGCGGGTCGGGCCACGCCGCGGGGTCGAGATCGGGGAACCGCCGCTTCACGTCGGCGAGGTCGTTCGCGTCGATCACCGCCTTCAGCTCGGGCACCTCCCCGAGGTCGACCTCGTCGACGCTGAACTCCTCGCCGCGGTTGCGCCACGCGTACCGCGTGAGCCCGCGGATCACCCGCTCGCGCCGGAAGCGCTCGACGTCGCGGCCCGGGTCGGTCCCGCGGTAGTCGCCCTCGTCGAAGCGCCCGAGCGTCTCCGTCTCGAACACCTTCATCGCGAGCGGGTCCGGCGCCTCGTCGGCCCGCTCGCTGTCGGTCGGGTCGTCCTCGTCCCACGCGTACACGTGCTCGACGTACTCGGCGACCGTCTCCGTCGGGACGGTCTCCTCGGCGAGGATCGCGCCGATCACGTCCTCGCGCTGCCGCTCGCGGATCCGCTCGGCGACCGGCCCGCGGCGCCCCTCGAACTCCGCGGCCTCGGCCCGCGAGAAGACGGGGGCGCCGGCGAGCCCGTCCGCCATCGCGTCGAGCACGTCCGTCGGGGTGACGACGCGCTCGACGGGGAGGTCGGGGTGGCTCCGGTCGGCGGTCGTCGCGAGCAGGTCGGCGACCGCGTCGCGGGCGTACGTGACCGGGATCCCGTTCCGGCCGTCCCCCGCGGCGAGGGCCACGTCGTCGACGGTCACCGCGTCGTCGCCGCGCCGGACCTCGCCCGTCTCGTACAGCTCCGCCGTCTCGATCAGGTCGAGGTCGCCGGGGAGGTCGTCGCCGTCGAGGCGCGTGACGACCGCGTACAGCGCCGCGGCCCCCACCGCGTGGGGCGCGATCTCGCGCTCGACGGCCGCGCCGTCCGACTTCCGGACCTCGATCGACAGCGGCGCGGCGCCCGGGTCGTCGCGCGCCCGCGTCGCGCCGTCGCTCCCCGCGGCGGCGTCCGCTCCGACCGCCGCGTCGTCCGCGTCGCCCGCCCCCTCCACCGCCGTCGCGCCGGCGATCTCTCTGCGCAGGAGCCGCGCCTCCAGCCGGCGGTTCGTGAGGTAGCGGAACTCGTGTTTCGAGAGCCGGCGCTTCAGCGCCTTCAGCGGGTCGGCGTCGCCGCGCTCGGCGTGGCGGTCCAGCTCCGCGTCGAGGTCGGGGTTCGAGATGACGATCAGCTGGGTGTCCAAGTCCATCCCGATCCCCTTGTCCAGCTTCACCCGGCGCTCGTCGGGGACGTTGAGCAGCCGCCGGAGCAGGTCCGCGTGCTGGCTCGCGTCCTCGACGACCGTGGCGACGCCGTTCCCCTGCGAGAGCACGCCGTCGTAGCTGAACGCCTGCGGGTTCTTCCGGCCGCGCGAGTCCAACTCGCGCAGCATGCCGCCCATCCACGAGCCGACGAGCCGCTCCTTCGCGGTCCCGTCGTCCTCGGCGTGGAGGACGCCGATCCCGCGACCCACGTCGACGACGTAGCTCGTCACCCGGAGGTGGTCGCGGTCGGTGATCGCCGAGAAGAGGTCGCGGCGTCCCCGCTCGCGGTAGGCCGACTCCAGGCGGTCGTACGCCTCGCGGCTGAACGGGTCGAGCTCCACGTCGGCGGCGATCGGGTAGGCGTCGTCGTCGGCCGCGTCGGCGATCGACTCCCGGACCGCCTCGGGGAACACCGACAGCGGGTGCGACTGGACCGGGCTTCGGTACCACTCCCCGGCGTCGCCGCCGTCGCCGTACGAGAGCGACGCGGCGCCCGCGCCGCCGCCGACGCCGTCGGCGCCCGCGACGTTCCACTCGACGGTGTACCGCCGGCCGGCGTCCGTCTTCGAGAACGCGCGGAGCCCGTTGACGAGACACCGCTTGAACTCCGATTTCCCGGTCGCGGTCGGCCCGTCGACCCAGACTATCGTCTCGTCGCCGCCCCGCCCGGTCGCGGCCGCGCGGAGGTCGTCGACGAACCCGTTGAGCGCGCGGGTGTTGCCGAGGACGGCGTGTTCGCCGTCGTTCGCCGGGTCGTCGAAGAACCGGTACCGGTCGAGCGTCTCGCCGCGCTCGCGGACCTCGCGGGTCCCGAACGACTCGACGGCCGCGAGGACGTACCCCGCGCCGGAGGCGGCCGCGGTCGGGTTCTCCAACACGCGGTCGACGTAGGCGGCGAGGCTCATCGGCGGGTCGTACGCCCCCCGGAGCGCCTCGTCGGCCGCGTCGACGAACCCCTCGCCGTCCGATCGGGTGCGGTCGCTCATCTCAGCCACCGTCCTCGATCTCCGAGCGCGCGACCGCCGCGCCCGCGTACTCCAGCACCTCGGCGGCACCCTCCTCGGAGTAGCCGCGGTCGACCAAGGCCGAGACCCACGCGCTCCGGTCCTCGTCGTCGAGGTCGGTCGCGGACACCAGCGCCGAGAAGTTGATGTTGTGCTTCTTGTCCTCCCACAGCTTCCGTTCGAGGGCGCGCCGGAGCCGGTCGTTCTCCTGCGGGTCGAAGCCGCGCCCCTCGCGGGCGCGCCGCGACACCCAGTTCGACACCTCCTGACGGAAGTCGTCCTTCCGGTCGGAGGGCACGTCGAGCTGCTCTTCGACGGCGCGGAGGAACGTCTCGTCCGGCTCCGTCTCCCGCCCGGTCAGCTCGTCGTCGACGGTGTCGTCGTCGATGTACGCCATCACGTGGTCCATGTACTTCTCGCCCTGGCGACGGAGCTCGTCGACGTCGTACGCCAGCGCGTGGCGCACGTCCTCGATGGCGCGCTCGCGGTACTCCTCGCGGACGCGGTCGAGCAGGCGCTCGTAGCGGTCGAGGTCCTCGGCCGCGATCGAGCCGTGGCCGCCGAGGTTCGCCTCGAAGTGGTCGAAGACGGAGAGCGGCGAGAGGTACCCCCGCTCGCGGTGGGTGGCGTCCATGATCGCCTCCGCGATCTCGTCGCCGACGAACCGCGCGGAGATCCCGTCCATCCCCTCGCCGACGTCGGCGGACTCGGCGGCGTCCTCGCGGAGCTTTCGCCGGTCGATCTCCTCGTCTTCTAACTCCCCGTTGTACGCCTTCGCCTTCTCCACGAGCGTCACCGTCTCGTCGGTCGGCTCTTCCAGCCGGGTCAAGACGCCGAAGAGCCCGGCCATCTCCAAGGCGTGGGGCTCGACGTGGACGTTGGGAACGTCGGCGTTGTCGAGCATCTTCTCGTAGATCTTCGCCTCGCTCTCGTACTCCAACACGTACGGGTAGTCGATCCGCTTGGTGCGGTCGTTGAACGCCTCCATCTTCTCGTCGCCGGTCTTCTCGCGGTACTCCGGCATGTTCGTCCGGCCGACGATCACCTGGTCGATGTCGATCCGCGGGTTGTTCTTCGGCTTGATCGTCGACTCCTGGGAGGCGTGGAGGAAGTCGTAGAGGAACTCCCGCTGGAGCTTCAACAGCTCCTCGCCGGAGAACAGCCCCCGGTTCGCGTTGCAGAACGCGCCGGCGTAGTCGAACGCGCGCGGGTCGGACTCGCCGTAGACGGCGAGCTTCGCGTAGTTGACGTCGCCGGTGAGCTCCGTCTCGTCCTGGTTCTTCTTGTCCTTCGGCTCGAACGTCTCGATGCACTCCCGGCGGTTCTCGTCGGCGACGAGCCGGACGACCTCGACGTGCTCGTCGAGGACGCGCTCCAGGTCGTCGTCGTAGTGCGCGAGCAGCTCGTTCAGGTAAAACTCCGAGGCCGGGTCCGGGTGCTGGTCGTTCCTGAGCGTGTAGGGGGCGTCGAGCCGCTCGTTGAGGTCGTCGATCACCGCCCCCCGCTGGGGCTTCGGGAGGAGGACGAGCGGGTCCTGGCTCATCGGCGAGCGGACCGCGTCGTCGTCCGGGTCCTGGTCGTCGATCACCGAACAGAGGTCGACCCACCGGAAGGTGTACATGCGGCCGGCGTCCTCGCGGGTGTACGCCTCGAAGTAGCGGCGGACCAGCCAGTCGAAGTGCGACTTGCCGGAGCCGACCGGACCGAGCAGGAGCTTGATCCGCTTTTCGGGACCCAGTCCGCGGGCTCCGGACTTCACCTTGTTGACGAACTCGTGGATCGCCTCGTGTACCTCGCGGCCGTAGAAGACGTTCTCGCCGTCGTGGAGCGGGTCCTCGGCGGCGAGCGCGTACTCGACGACGCCGCGTTCCTCGTCGTAGCGCGTCCCGTAGTGGTCGAACATGTCCGCGACGCGCTGGTGCGCGTTCCGCGCGATTTCGGGGTCGTCGTACAGCGCGTCCAGGTACCAGTCGAACGAGCGCGCGGCTCTGAGGTCGTCGGGGACCGCCGTCCGGTACTCCTCGCTGAGCCGTTCGAGCGTGTGTCGGTCTGCCATCGTATCACGTTCGCTCGGATGGCGGGATCGGCGTCGCCGGCGCGGGTCGCGACGCCCGGAGCTGTCGCTCTCCGTGCGCGTATCGGCAGCTCGTCGACCCGCGAGCGGCGCGTCGTCGGGGTGCGCGTCGGTGCCGGTGGACGCCTCGCCCGTATCCGAGGCTATATATGTGGGAGGGATTGCCACGGATAAGTATGTCGCCAGTTCACATCCCACTCGATCCGTTCGGTGCCGTCGCAGTCCCCGGATCCGCCCCGATCGGTGACGGTCCGTCGGCCGGTTTTATCCGGGGTTCGTGAGATCCACGGCGGGCGTGGGTCCCCGCGAATCGCTCGCGCGCTCGCCGTCCGTTTCACCCCGCCGCTCCGCGCCCGAGAACCGGAAAGCTCGCCCCCGGAACCCACTCTTTTGCGGGACGCCGACCCAGTACGCGTGTGACGTTCAGCATCTGCGTTCGCGAGCGGTACACCGACGAGGACGGCGGCGACCAGATCCGGTTCGGCGTGGCGGTGACGACGCGGCTGCCGGGCGTCGGCACGCTGTGCCCCTTCGCGTCGTCGGACGGCGCGGTTGCGACCCAGTCGCTCGTCAACGTCGAGCTCGGGCGAAAGGGGATCGAGTACCTCGGCGACGGGCTCGCGGTTGACGACGCCTTGGAGGCCCTCCTGAACGCCGACGAGGGGAGCGCCCAGCGCCAGCTCCACGGCGTCGACGCCGACGGGACGTTCGCGTTCTCCGGCGACGAGTGTAACGGCTGGTACGGCCACCGCGAGGGGCAGAACTACACCGTCGCGGGCAACCTCCTGACGGGCGAGGACGTGATCGAGGACACCGCGGCCGCCTACGAGTCCGACGCGCACGGCGACGCGCCGCTCGCCGAGCGGCTGATCGACGCTCTCGCGGCGGGCCACGCCGCGGGCGGCGACAAGCGCGAGGACCTCGAGGTCCAGTCCGCGGCGCTGCTCGTGCGCAACACCGAGGAGGACGCGGACGACCCGTACTACAACGACCTCCGGGTCGACGCGAGCGAGACCCCGGTGGCCGACCTCCGCGAGACGTACGAGACCGCCAAACGCGGCTACGAGACGATCTTGGAGAAGTACGCCGACGCGGAGGACGCCGAAGACGACGCGGAGGCCGACGACGCCGACGCGGAGGCCGGCAACACCGACGCGGAGTAGCGGCCGCTCCCTACATCGACAGCCGCGCGAGGATCGGCAGGTGGTCGGAGGGGTACCGCCCGCGGTCGTCGCGGTCCGTGAGCGTCGCGAACGCGTCGACCGACACCGCGGGCGAGACGAGCGCGTGGTCGATCCGGCGGCCGTCGATCAGCCGCGAGAAGTCGGTGAGGCTCGTCTCCGGGCCGTGTCTGAGGTCGGCGTCGGCCGCGGCGTCGCGGAGCGCGAGGGCGTCGCCCGTCGTAGCGCCGTCTCTCGCGACGGACTCGTCCCCGACGAGGATCCGGTGCGGCTCCGACCCCGGGGTACAGTTGAGGTCGCCGACGAGCACGACCGGGGGCGTCGCGCCGGCATCGTCCTCGTCCGCCGCCGCTATCTCCGGCACCCGCTCGCGGAGCAGGCGGGCGGACTCGCGTCGCGCGTGTGCGCTCACGTGGTCGAAGTGCGTGTTGACGACGAGTAGCTCCGCGTCGCCGTCGACGGCTTGGACCCGCGCCCACGTCGCGATCCGCGGGTGGGAGGCGTCCCAGCCGGTCGAGGGCTCATCGGGGGTCTCCGAGAGCCAGAACGTGTCGCTGTCGGCGATCTCCCAGCGCTCGCTCCGGACCGCGATCGGGCACCCCTCGCCCTCACCGCCGGCCTCGCGGCCGCGTCCGACGAACTCGTACGCCAAGAGCCGCTCGCGGAGATCCTCGCGCTGCTCGGGGAGCGGCTCCTGGAACGCGGCGACGTCGGGGCGATGGAACCGGACGAGTCGCGCGACGGCGTCGCGGCGGTCGTGCCAGGCGTCGTGGTGGTCGCCGCGGTTGGCGTAGCGGACGTTGTAGCTGAGCACCCGGATCCCGGTCATTACCTCTGGGGTCGCGGGCGAGGCGATTAAAAGGCGCGGAGGGATCGCGTGTTCGCTTGGGTCGTCGTCGGTGGGTGTGCTGTCGATTACTTATAAAACAGCGTGTGCGGATCAGCGGTGAACACCGCCGAAGCCCCAGCCGGGAGGCGGCCGTACGCTCGCTGTGCTCCTCGGTCGCTCAGTTCGTTCGCTCCCTGTGGTACTTACGTCGCCTACGGCCGCCTCCCGGCAGCGTGGCGCTACGCGCCACGGGCAACCGGCGGCGGAGCTGCCGGTGACTGCCCCTTCGAGTCCCTCCCCGCACCGCACGGCACCTCACGCCTCCCCAGCCTCGTCAGTCGCCTTCGCTTCGCTCAGGCGACTGACTCCCTCGCGCGGTGCTGCTCGGCCGCGAAGCGGCCTCGCAGGCACGCGCCACCGCCTCGTCTATTTATAAATAGTGTCGCTGCCGCCGCCCGAGCTCACACCGAGAACTCGTAGAGGTCGTCGCCGACGTGGTGGATCGACTCGACGACCTTCCCGCTGTCGCCGGCCATCTCGTCGCCGTCGACCAGCGCGCGGCCCACCGCCAGCACCTTCCCGTGGGTCTCCTCGGCGATCACGACGAGGTCGCCAGCGCGGATCGCCTCGTCGGCCTCGACGATCCCCGGGCGCATCACGTCGGCGCCGTCGGAGACGAAGGAAATCGCGCCCGCGTCGACCGTGACGACGCCCGTCTCCGGGTCGAAGTCGTTCGCGCCCCGGACGGTGAGGAACGGCTCGTCGTCGTCGACGTAGAAGACGGCCGGGTCGCCGTCGACCAGGACGAGCTCGTAGCCGGCGTCGACGAACTCGACGAACTCGAAGGTGTCCCCGTCGATGTCGACCCCGAGGTGGTCGGCGACCGCCTCTTGGATCGCCGTGATCTCGTCGCTCCGGAGGTGGTGCCGGGATTTCACTTCCATGGGCGTCCAGTCGACCGCTCGGCCGATAAATGGACCGCTCCGCGGCGTGGCTGCGGGCGATCTCTCCGCAGCGCTGCCGCTCGACGCCGGTCTCGTCCCGTTGGACCGATCAAAACGGTCTTAATCCACCTCTTCATATCCCCTCGTATGCTCAACCCACTGGCGATCGTGCTCGCGGCGATCGTGAACCCGCCCGCGATCGTGCTCGCGGCGGTCGCGACGCTGCTCATGGTCCTCGTCACCTCGGTGCGGGGGACGGGGTGGGAGCCCACGACCGACATCTCGGACGAAGTCCTCGAACGCCGCGCGTCCGCGGTCCCCGAGACGGAATTCCCGGAGCCGGGTAACCGCGCGGTCGGCGGCGGCGGTGGCGGCGGCGGCGCCATCCCAGCCGGCGGCGACGGCGAGGAGGGCGAGCTCGAAGAGGGCGATGCCGGCGGCTCCGGCCCCGGCGCCATCCCCGAAGACGAGGTGGAGTACTTCGAGGTCGAGTTCGTCAAGCAGGGCGAGACGGTCGAGCTCTCCAACGACGAGCCCATCCTCGAACAGGGCGAAGACGAGGGGTGGGACCTCCCGTACGCCTGTCGGCAGGGCCAGTGCGTCTCGTGTGCCGGACGGATCGCGGACGGCCCGAGCGAAGACTTCGTCGAGCACGACAACCAGCAGATGCTCGAGGAAGCCGAGATCGACGACGGCTACACGCTCACCTGCGTCGCCTACCCCCGCGACTCCTTCAGCATCGAGACCGGCGAGGCGCCGTAGTCGCCCTCGCGTCCGCGCTCTCGCCCTCCCTCCGATTTCCGCTCGCGTTCGCTCGCGACACCCTTTTTCCCGTCTCGCTCCAACCGATCGTATGTCCGTCACCACGGCGCTCGTCGCCGGCGGCGGGGGCCTCGCCGTCGCGCTGATCGCCGCGGCCGTCTACCGCGACGCGGTCCGCGTCGGCGTCGACCTCGGCTCGCCGCCGGCGTGGGCCGCCCTCGTCGTTCTCACCGGCGGCGCGAGCCTCGTCACGCTGGTCCTCGTCCCCGACGCGCCCCTCCCCGGCGTCCTCGTGTTGACCGCGCTCGGCCCGCTGCTGTACCTGCTCGAGCGCGACGACTCGATGAACGGCGACGACGCGGCCGACCCCACGCGCCTCCCCAGCCAGTCGGGCGACGCGGCCGACCCGAGCGACGAGCCCGACCGGTAGTCGCTCGACGCTGGCCCCAGATGAGCGGTCCTCGCGGCGCTGTTCCGTCTCATCGACGATGACACAGTTCCTTTCGATTTGTTCGATCGCTCCTAAACCGCAACTTTCCATACCGTCGGCGTTGTACTGGAGGCAATGAGCGACGAGAGCGACGAAAGCCTCGCGGACCGGGTAGAGCAGTGGATGGTCGGACAGATGCCGATCATCCAGATGCACGGCGGCACGAGCGTCGTGCGCGAGGCGGACCCCGAGACCGGTGAGGTCGTCGTGGAACTCGGCGGCACCTGCTCCGGCTGCGGCATCTCCAACATCACCGCCGACAACATCCGTCGCGACCTCATCATGGACTTCGAAGAGGTCGACAACGTCACCGTCCGGACCGCCTCCTCCGGCGACAACGGCGCCTCCACCGTAGAGGGCGGCCGCGGCGGCGAACTGAAACACGAGACCGAGTCCGCGAACCACTTCTGAATGCGGCGCGGCGGAGGGCTCCGCCGCGTCTCTACTCTTCCTCAACTCTACAGCGGCGTGAACGGCAGCGACGCGAGCGTATCGGCGTCGTAGGCGAGCGCGTCAGACTGCGACGTTCCCTCCGGCGTGATCATGTCGATCACGCGCGGCGCGTTGCCCGCCGCGTCCGCCTTCGCACCGCCGAAGACGAACCCGCCGGCCTCGACTTGGACGTCGCGGAACGCGCCGAAGTCTTCCGAACCGACCACCGGGAGGACCTCCCAATCGGAGATGTCGGCGCCGCCGAGCGCCGTCTTCGGAACGGAGACGACGGCGACGTTCGAGCTGAAGTCGGCGAACTGCTCGGGGCTCTCTATTCGAGTCCCGTCGGCGTCGACGAGCGCCCCGGCGAAGCCGCTGGCGGAGAGCCGGTACTGCCACGGGTCGTCGAACTCCGTGACGACGCTCAGGTCACCAATCTCCGTCGTTCGCCCGCTGTCAGCGGACGGGTCGCGGAGGTAAACGACGAAGAAGTGCGGCGAGAACACGCCGCTCCCGAACGTGTCGTACAGGTTCTCCACCTCGAAGGCGAACCGGTACTCCTCTTCGCTCTCCAGCACGCGGAACGAGCGGAGGTCGAACGCGCCCGGTTGGAAGTCACCGCTCCCCGGGTAGATGTACTCGCCGGGCCCGGCGTCGTCGCCCTGCGGGTCGGTGAGCTCCGCCACGAGGTCGCCGGGAGCGACCGTGACGGTCCCGGAGCCGAGCTCCGTCCCGCTGTCGGCCTCGCGGACGACGATGTCGAAGGTGTCGATCCGCGAGACACTGAAGCCGAGCTCCACCGTCTCGTCCGTCGCGTTCGGCGGTAGTCGGACGTTATTGAGCGCTTCGACCTCGCCGTCGACGAGGATCTCGACCGTCCTGCCGCCGACGAAGGCGGCGTCGTTGGAGCCGGTCGCGGTGATGAACGGTTCTCCGATATCCGCTTCCTCGGCGACATCGACCGCCGTCACCTCCTGCTCCGGGCGCTCGTACTCGGGGAGCCGGTTGATCTCTCGGCCCCGCGCCGGGCGCAGTTTGACCGCGGTCCCGCCGCTCGCGGCGAGCGACGCGAGCAGCGTCGTGTCGGGCGTGACGACCGCCTCGTCGATGCGGACCTCGGTCGGGTCGCGGTCGACGCCGGTGCCGACCGCGTCAGCGAAGATCTCCGCGACGTACTTCGGACCGTTTCGGCCCTTGCCGCGGCCGTTTCCGCGACCGTTTCCGTTGCCGTTGCCGCGGCCGTTACCCTTGCCTTTGCCCTTCCCCTTGCCGCGCCCCGGCGCGTCGCCGGAGTTGCCGGGTGCGTTCCCCGAGTTCCCGGGCGCGAGGAAGTCGAGCGGCACGTCGACCGCGCGGCCGTCGCCGTCGGTCATGACGCCGAGGTACCACTCGTCGCCGTGCAGGCGGGCGATCGCGAGGTAGTCGCCGATCGCGGCGCCGACGACGCGCGTCTCGTCCCAGCCGGCCGCCGGGACCGACTCGATGAAGCCGAACTCGGGCTCGGCGTCGAAGTTCTCGCTGTCGGGGACGTACCCCTCGTACTCGGCCGGGGCCGGCGACGGCTCGCCGGACTCGGTGACGGCGACGGTGTTGAGGTTGAATCCGCCCACGTCGCCGCTGAAGCCGTCCTCGCCCTGCGCGTAGTCGAGCTCGATCGCGACCTCGTTGTCGCCCGCGTCGAGGTCGACCTCGGTCGTGAGCACCTGCCAGTCGTCCCAGTACTCGGTGAAGTCGGGCTCGATGGTCTCGCGGTCGTCGTTGACGCGCAGCGTCGCCCGCGGCGTGCCGGCGTCGATCACGCGGCCCGCGTTCTCCTCGGCGTCGCTCGCGTACCGGAGGTGAAGGTCGTACGTCCCGGCGCTCGGCACGTCCTCGACCGTGAAGGAGACCGACGACCCGCTGGGCGCGCGGTTGGGATCGACCGCGACGTAGTTGGTCCCGAACGCGTCCCGCCACTTGTCGCTGGTGACGAGCCCGTCGAGCTCGCCGGCGGCGGCCTGGAGCGCCTCGCCCACCGCGAACGTCTCGTCGACGTACCCCTCGATCCGGTCGGCGGCCATCTGGAGGCCGCTGAGGTACGTCGGGTACATCGCGAGCTGTTTCGCCCGCGTCGTCTGGATCTGGTCGCCGCGCTCGTCGTTGAAGGTGATGTCGAAGATGCCGGGCTGGTAGCTCACCGGGCCGGCGAGGTTCCGCGTGAACGGCAGCGTGACGTGGTGGTCGCGGCCGACGTTCGACCCCAGCTGACCGAACCCGTCGTACTCTTGGGCCTTCACCACCTCGCGGTTCGCCACGTTCGGGTAGGTGCGGATCTCGCCGGTCGGCTTGATCCCCTCGTGGATCTCCAGCTGCTGGCGGTTCGCGGCCGCCTCGCGGATCACCCGCCGGTGGTGGTTCACCGCGAGCTGGTTGTGGTGGTTGTGTGTCGCCGCCGTTCCGTCCCCGTCGATGCCGAGCCCCCGATCCGCGACGTAGCCGTTCTTGATCGTGTTGATGCCGACGTCGTCGTAGCCCGCGAAGGCGTCCCCGTCGAGGACCGCCTCCTCGTAGTTCGGGATGTTACCGGCGGTCTCGTTGTGGGCCGTCATCTCGACGGGCTCCGGAAGCGACGCGCCGAACTCGGTCACCTCCCGAACGTCGAAGTCGGGGTAGGAGTCGTCCACCCCGAACTTCAGCCCGGAGCCGTCGCCCGGATAGGTGTCCCACCCCTGGTTCCACCCCTCGACGAGGACGCTGTCGATGCCGTTCTCGCTCGCGAAGCGCATGTACCGCTTCATGCGCTCGGTGCGCGCGCCGTGGATGTACGCGGCGGGGTTGTTCCCCGCTCCCTCGATCTCGTCGTCGGAGCGGTACTCCCAGTTCGCCGACCCCGCGATCATCGTCCACCAGATGCCGACGTACTTCCGGGGCTCGATCCAGTCGGTGTCGGGCGCGCCGCCGGCGGTCGGGAGCGCCGACTCGTCGAGCGGGTCGGAGAGCAGCGGGACCAGCTGCGACTCGATCAGCTCGCCCGGCCGGTCGACGACCTGGATCGTCCGCCACGGCGTCGCCGCCGGCAGCTCCAGCGAGGCCCGCGACCCGTCGGGCAGCGGCGTGAGCTCGGTCGCGAACGCCGTCCCCCCGTCGTCGCTCCGGGGTGCGAGCGTCGCGGCCGCGTAGTCGTCGAGGTTCGCCTCGTGGACGCTGAGGTACGCGTCGCCGGCGTCGACGGTGAGCGGCGTGTGCGCCCCGGTCCGCATCGGCGTCTCGTCGGGCCGTCGGTCATCGCTCCCGCCCGGGATCTCCGAGAGCGGCGTCTCCGCGTACTCCTGTTCGAACCGCGGGTTCGTCACCGCGTTCGCGATCCACCACGCGGTGTAGTCGTCCGCGAAGTCGACGCCGGTGTTCTCCGAGTCGACGACTGCCTTCTCCGAGTTGCTCGCGAAGCCCTCGCCGAGGACCACTCGGAGACCGACCCCGTCGTCGAAGACGCGGATCTGGAGAGTGGCGGTCCGGGCGTCCTCGGCGGCGCCCCCGTCCGATCCCGCGTCCGCGAGGCCGACGCTGAGAGCGTTGTACTCGGCCGACACCGCGTCGTAGGCGCCCCACACCGGCTCCCACTCTTCCGTCGCCGCCTCGCGCTCGGTGCCCGTGACTGCCACTGGCCCGTCCTCGCTACCGGCGCTCGCACCGAACGCCGACTGGTTCCGGAAGTCGAACCCGAGCGTCGACGACTCGACGTAGGTCTCGCCCTCGCGCGCGACCTCGTAGGTCGGCACCCCGTCGGCGACGTCGACCGTGACCGCGATCGACCCGTCGGGCGACTCCACCGTCTGAACCGGATCGTCCGCGTCGTTGGCCACCCGCGCGGCGTCGTCGGCCGACACGTCCCGCGAGTAGGCGGCCGCGGCGACCAGCGCCCCCACGCTCCCGAGGAACCCCCGCCGCGTCGATCCGTCTAACGATTGCTGAGATCGTTTTTCACTCATTCCGTCCCCACCGTCTATACGATGAATAATAATGTTATTGTAACGAATCGAAGTGATTGAATTTCGAAACGACCGAGTCGATACGTTCGTCCGGAAGAGATATTCGGGGCTTTGGGCGCCTCACAGCGCGTTTTCCAGCGCCGACGCGACGCTCCGCGCCTTCTCCGCCAGCGGCTCGGGGACCGTTCCGGCCGCGACCGCCTCGTCGAGCTCGTCGTCGTCGACGCGCTCGACCGTTCCGTCGGGGCGTTTCACCACGTCGACGTGGAGGTCGACGTATCGGGCGGCGTCCGGGAAGATCTCCACCGGGGTACAGACGTTGACGTACGTCCCGCGGACGGTCCCGTCCCGGCCGCGGTACGTCGTCGGGTACCACCAGCGGCCCTCCTTCAGGCTCGTCTCGGCGACGTCGCCCGCCACGCGGTCGACGCCCAGCCCGTCGTAGGTCCCGCCGCCGGTCATCTCGCGCTCGACGGCGACGGTCCCGTCCGGGTCGACCCCCGTCACCGTCCCCTCGCCGAGGGTGATCAGTCGGCCATCCGGTTTCCCGTGGTCGATCCGGAGGGCGTCGCCCTCGCGCGGGCCGAACGCGTCGGTCACGGTCGCGAACGGGAACTCGGCGTCGGCGGCGGGCTCGCAGAGCGCCTCCGCGAGGTCGACCCCGGCCGAAGCGTCCGCCGACCCCGCCTTCACGCGGTGGTGGCCCGGCATCGTCGCGGTCGCGGTCCGGCGCGCGTCGTCGAGCCCGAACCGGCTCTCGCGGCCGAACCAGACCCAGACGCCCGCGCTCGGCGCGGCGACCGGCGCGTCGCGGAGCCGGCTCCGGTCGCCGCGGACGCCGAGGCCGCCGCCGTCACTGTCGGCCTCGCCGCCGACCGACTCGCTCCCCTCGCCGGACTCGACCGCCGCGCGCAGCTCCTCGGCGGCGTCGACCGCCGCGTCGAGGCCCGCGGTCAGCGCCTCCGTGTCGGCGTCGACCGCGGGGGGCTGCCACACCGCGAGCCACCCGTCCGGCGGGTCGAGGTCGAGCAGGTCGAGCATCCCCGACAGCTCGCGGGCGGCCTCGTCGTCTCGCACGTCGACCCGCGTTCCCGACCCCGGTTCGAGCGCGACGAGGTCGCTGCCCACGCGGAGTTTCCCGGCGAGTTCGGGGCGCTGGTCCGTCCACGGCGCCGCGGACTCGCGCACCTGAACGCGGACCGGGTCCCCCGTCTCCACCCAGGCGTCGACGTCGCCGTACGGGAGGTATCCCTCGGCGGCCCCCGCGGGCGCGCCCCCGGCTTCGTCGCCGGCGCCGCCGGCTTGCCCGTCGCCCACCCGGAGGTCGACGACGGCGCCGCCGCCGAGCGTCTCCGTCACCTCGCCGTCGAGGACCGCGCCGGGCGGCGTCGGGTCCGCCCACGCGAGCGCGTCGCGGCCCGCGCCGGTCAGGAGCCCGCGGACCGCCTCGACCGCGCCGGGGTCGCCGCTCGCGCCGACGCCCTGCCGGTCGCCGCTCGTCTCGATCCGGACGTCCGGCGGGTCGTTTTCGAACTCGGCGTCGAAGCGTCGGCGGATCGGCGGCGAGGCGTCGACGACCTCGTGGCCGGCGTCGAGCAGGCGCGCGGTGAGCGCCGTCGCGTAGATGCCGCGGACGCGGGCTCGGGCCATCCTCAGAGGTCCCCGCGCTCGCGCGCGAACCGCACCCGGTCGTTCACCGTGTCGCCGAGCGAGAGTTCGACGACGACCGGGTCGCCGCCGTCCTCGCGGAGGATCCGTCCGCCCTCGACCGGGACGCCCCACCCGTCGAGCGAGAGGTAGCCGCGGAGGTCGCTCCCGTGGGTGAACAGGTCGACGTCGGCGGTCGCGTGTTCCTGCGTCTCCGACGCGCTGTGCGCCATCTCCATGTCGGAGTAGTAGGGCCCGTCCGCGTCGAAGAACGAGCGGAGTCGGTCGGCGTCGCGGGCGACGAGCTCGGCGACGCGGTCCGAGGCGTCGGCGACGGCGTCCGCGTCCAGCCCGGCCTCTCGGAGAGCGCGCTGGACCCGTGGATCGAAGTGCATACCCCGCCTTCGGGCGCCGCCGTTTCAACGCTGTCGGCCGCGCCGCTCCTGTCCGCTTACCGCCGGCCGCCCCTCGGACGCCGCCCACTAATTAAGTCACCCCGGAGGCAAACGGGAGCCATGCCATCCGACGAGGACCCGATCGCGTCCCGGGCCGACGACGGCCGCGACCTGTACGACGTCGCGACCTGGGAGGAACGGACCTCCCTCGACGGGCTGTCGGTCGCGTTACACTGGCTCATCACCCGCTCGGCGAAGGCGCTCGTCGTCTTCGTCGCCTTCGTCGGCCTCCTCGCGATCCTCGGCTCGTTCGGGCTGGGGCTCCTCTTCGACCCGGCCATCGCGATCCTCCTCGGCCTCTCTGTGATCCCCGCGCTCGGCCTCGCCGCGTACGTGTACGTCTCGGACGTGACGACCGCCGAGCCGCTGTCGCTGCTCGTGGCGACGTTCCTCCTCTCCATCCTCACCGCGACGTTCGCGGCGATCCTGAACAGCGTGCTCCAGCCGTACTTCCGGCCGTTCGGCTTCCTCGGGCTCGTCCTCTTCTTCTTCGTCGTCGTCGGGCCGATAGAGGAGTCGGTGAAGCTGCTCGCGGTGCGGCTGTACGCCTACACCGACGACCGCTTCGACGCCGTCATCGACGGCGCCGTCTACGGCGCCATCGCGGGCCTCGGTTTCGTCGTCATCGAGAACTTCGTGTACATCGCGCAGAACGTCGACATGGCGGAGCTGACGGTCGGGATCGCGGCGCTCGGCGCCGGCGACGGCATCGCCGCGCTCCGGGCGCTCGCGGGCCCCGGCCACGTCGTCTACTCGGCGTTCGCGGGCTACTACCTCGGGCTCGCCAAGTTCAACCCCGGAAATCGCGGCCCCATCATCGTCAAGGGGCTCGTCCTCGCGGCGGCGATCCACGCGCTGTACAACACGCTCGTCGGTCCGGTGACGGGCGTCGCCTCGCAGCTGCTTGGCCTCCCGCAGGTCGTCGCGCTGTTCGGATTCGTCGTGGTCTTTCAGGGCGCGTTCGGGTACGTTCTCCTCCGGAAGATCTGGCGGTACCGCGACGCGTTCCTCGACACGCGCGACGAGGTCGGCGAGGACGTGGAGCCGGAACTCGACGAGTTCGAGCAGTAGAGACCGACCCGCTCCCGTTCCGCATGCCGCCGTCAGGGCGCCTGCTCGACGCGCGAGCGGTCGCCGGTGCCGTCCGTCAGCGCGCTCGCGAGGGCGCCTTTCACCACGACGTCGTCGCCGAGGTCGGTGAGCCGCACCTCGGGGACGTTGATGAACACCATCTCCGGGAGCTTCTCGCGGATGGGATCGAGGACGCGGTCGGGGTTGTTGAGCGCGACCGCGCCGCCGACGCTCACGACGAGCGGCGCGTACGCGTGGATGACGTTTGCGATCCCCATGGCGTTCCAGTGGGCGACCTGGTCGATCACGTGGTCGGCGAAAGTGTCCTCGCCGGCCGCCTCGAACACGTCGACCGCGGAGAAGTCGGGGTCCTCGATCGGGAGGCTCGTCTCGATCGGGTCCTCCTCGTACAGCTCGCGGGCGTACTTCGGGATGTTGTTCCCCGAGCAGTACCCCTCCCAGTGGCCGTCGAGCCCGCAGCCGCAGGTCATGAACCCATGCGGGTCGACGGTCATGTGGCCGACCTCGCCGGCGTTGCCGTCCCACCCCGAGAGGACGTTGCCGTCGACGGCCACGCCGGCGCCGATCCCCGAGGAGATGGTGAGGTACACCATGTCGTCGGGGTTGCGCTCGGAGTGGAACCGCTCGCCGATGACGCCCGCGATGGTGTCGTTGTGGAGGTACACCTCGTCGGTGTCGAGTAGCCGACCGACCGGCCCGACGAGCGGGATGCGCTCGACGGTGTCCGGGAGGTTCGCGGGCCCCTGGACGACCCCTTCCGCGAGGTCGAGGGGGCCGATCGAGCCGATCCCGGCCGCGACCGCCTCGCTCGGTGAGATTCCCGCGTCGGTACAAGCCCCCCGGACCACCTCCAAGACGGCCTCCGTGACGGCGATGCCGTTCGGTCCCCGCGGGGTGCCTCGCGACGCGGAGCCGAGGACCGCCGCGGTCTCGTCGCCGACGACCGCTCGGACGTTCGTCGCCCCGAGATCGACGCCCACGTAGTACATCGGGTGTAAGCGCGAACCCGTCTCACTTAAGCGGGACGCTTCGGGCGGTCGAGCGAGTGTAAAGAACCGAGCCGCTTCAGCGAAATCGCGTTACGAGGCGGTCTCGCGGACGAACGTCACCGGACACGGCGACGAGAGCATGACCTCCTGCGCCGCGCTGCCGAAGACGGCCTTTCCGGTCGGCGAGCGCCGCCGGCCGCCGACGACGACGCGGTCGGCCTCGAGTCCCTCGGCGGTCTCGACGACCTCGTCCGCGAGGTCGCCGACCGCGCCGCGGACGGAGTGCCGCACGCCGGCCGCCGACAGCGCCTTCGAGAGATCCCGGGTGGTCCGGTGTCGCTCCGCGACCTCGTCGGGCGTCGAGTTCTCGCCGTCCGGGTCGAAGCCCAACTTCGCGCGGGTCTCGTCGAACTCCTCCTCGCCGAACACGTGTGTCAACACGACCTCGGCGTCCGCCGGCTCGGCGAGCGCGATGATCTCCTCCGCGAGCCGCTCGGTCCGTTTCTCGTCTTCGCTCCCGACCGCCAGCACAACTGTCTCAATGCTCATACACGCCTTTCGCCCCCGACCGAGTTAAGTTTGGCGGAGTTTTAACTCGAATCTGAATAAATATTTAACCGATCGATCCTGACACTCTCACGGGCGGGAGGCGTCGCTCTTCGGCCTTTCGCCGAGCGAGAAGCCACCGGCTCCGAGCACGGCTCTCGGCGAAAAACGGCGGCGTCCGCTCAGTAGTCGGGCGCGTCGTCCTCGACTTCGCGCTTCAGCGAGTCGCGGCGGGACTTCGCGTCGCGGCCGGTCGCCTCCAAGAGGAACTCGTTTTTCGCGTCGACGGCGTCCGCGGCGGCGTCGGCGTTCCCCTCGGCGATGACGTCCTCGGCGGGGCGCTCCTCGAAGTGGACCGCCAGCTTGTCCTTCTTGCTCCCGTACTCGGCGGCGCCCGCGACGATCCGGTCGAACACCGGGTTGTCGGGGTCCTCGACGACGTACAGTTCGTGGCCCTCCCACTCCTCGGTGTCGGTGACCTCGCCGAAGTACTCCTCGACAGAGCCCTTCAGGTCCGGCATGCGGTCGTCCAGATGCTCGCCGCGGCGCATCTTGTACTCCTTCATGCCGCGACCGTTCGACAGGCCGGCGTAAACCAGTTTCGTCACGGTCGCTCCGCGCGGGCTCGGCCGTCGATACGCGCCGTTTCCGCTCCGTCTACTGGGGCCGCTCGTCGACGTACCCGCGCTTGCACTCCGGACAGATGTCGCCGGCGCGCATCGAACTCCCGTCCGCGGCTCGGACCATCCCGCACTCGGGGCAGTAGTACTCCGTCGGCCCGTCGTCTCCCACCGTCTCAAGCTCGGGGCTCTCGCCGCGCGTGATGCCCGTCTCCCCCTCGTCGCCGGCGTCGAACGCGACGCTCTCCGCGTCGTCGGGGGCCTCGACGTACTCCGTCTCTTCCCCCTCTTCTCCCCGCTCCTCCGCGGCCTCCGGGGTGAGCCCGCCGCCGAACTCGACGCCCGCGTCGCCGCCCTCGCCGACCTCCGCGCTGAACCCCTCGTCCTCGCCGCCGTGGTCGGGCCATGCGGTCGACCCGTCGGCGTCGGCGTCCGCCTCGTCGACCGACGGCCACGCGCCGCGCTCCCTGTCGTCGGCGTCCTCCCCGTCCTCGTCGAGGATCACGCCGTCGTCGCTCTCCGCGTCGGCCTCGCCCGACGCGGATTCCGGCGCGTCGTCCGTCGGGGACGACGCGGCGGAGGCAGACGAGGCCGACGCCGAGTCCTCGCCCGCGTCCAACAGCTCCGCGTCCTCGTCCGCCGGGGCCGCTCCGCCAGCCGCGTCCGACCCGCCCGCGGTGTCGGGGCGCTCCGTCGCGCTCCCCGGCGCGTCGCTCCCTTCCGGGGACGCTCCGGCGGCCGTTTCGGGCGCCTCGTCGCCCGCGTCGTCGTCGAGGATCACCGCGTCGTCGCTCCCGGCTTCGGGCTCCTCGTCGAGGGTCACCCCTCCCGTGCCGGGCTCGGCGTCGTCCGCGTCGACGCCCTCCGACGCCGAGCCCGGCATCCTCTCGGTGGGGCCCGGCCCGCTGCCGACTTCCCGCGTCGCGGCCGCGTCCGCGTCGCTCCCGCCGGCCGCGTTCGCGGCGGCCTCGTCGGCGAGTTGCTCCATCGTCGTCACCTCGGTGTTTTCGCTGACGATCTGCGTCTCGCCGCAGCGAGCGCAGGTCTTCACCTCCTTGACTGTCGTGACGACCTCGTCGCCCTCCTCCTCGCGCTCCCGCTGGAGTTCGGGTTCGCCGAAGTCGTGTCCGAGCAGACACCTGAGTCCCATTGTGCCACCCTGCGGTGCCGAGGGTAAAAAACGCCCCGTCGGCGTCCGACGCTCGGCACACGACCGTTTCGCGGGGCGGCCGGGCCGCCGACCTCGGTTTCGCTCGCCGCGTCGCGCGGACACAGACTCTTTGTGGATCGCTCGCGTACCGTGTACTCACATGCCTACTGTATCCTACAAGGGCGAGGAAATCGAGTGCGAGAAGGGCGCCAACCTCCGCGACGTGCTCAAAGAGGCCGGTCTCTCCGTCTACAACGGCAAGATGGAACAGCTCAACTGCCGCGGCGCCGGGTCGTGCGGCTCCTGTGCGGTCCAGGTCGAGGGCGAGGTCAGCGAACCGGGCAAGAAGGAGCGCGCCCGCCTCTGGCTCCCGCCGCACCACCCGAGCCACGACGTCCGCCTCGCGTGTCAGACGAAAGTCGAGGGCGACGTCGAGGTGACGAAGGGCCGCGGGCTCTTCGGCCAACACATCTGAGCGCGGCCGCGACGCGCTCGTCGATTCTTTTACGCACCGCGGCGCACGCGACGAGCGACGCGCTCGTCGGGAATAAAATACGGCCGCGGCGAGCGTGAGCCCGCGACGCGGACGAAAATGGTTAGTACCGTGTGTCAGAGTCGCGTTCGGCGTCAGCCGGACCGACCCACCTTTCGGATCGGCTTACTGCCGAACGACGTTGGTCGCGCGGGGGCCCTTCTCGGAGGACTCGATGTCGAACTCGAGCTCCTGGCCCTCTTCGAGGTCCGGGCCGCCGACGTCTTCCATGTGGAAGAACACGTCGTCGTCCGCGTCGTCAGTCTCAATAAATCCGTAGCCGCCAGTGTCGTTGAAGAAATCAACCTTTCCGGTCGCCATTGCGTTCATAGAGAGGCCCCGACCGGGGATAAGAATTGCGAGTGTACAGTTACCACGACGCTCGCTGAACGATTGTCTTCGAAAAATCCCAGTTCTACGGCCGCCAGTTGACCGTTCGACGGGTTCGCTGTGCGCGAGTGTCCGATCCGTCGAGTTCTCCGGCGACCAGTCCGACGCCGACGTTTATGGTTCCGGCCGCGAAAGCGGCGCGTGTGTCTCACGCGCACCGAGCGGGCGGCCCCGGCTTACCGCTCCGCGAGAACGGTCCCGCGCTGTTGGTCCCGGCGGCTTGGGGAGTCGCCGCCGGGGCGGTCCTCGGCGTCGTCTCTTCGCACGCGCTGTTCGTCGCCCACGTCGTCATGAGCGCCCTGCTCGTCGCCTTCGTCGCCGCCTCGTGGCGCGACATGGCGACGGGCGTCCTGCGCGCGTGGAAGCTGGTCATCCTCGCGGGCACGCCGGTCACGCTCGCCGGCGTCGCCGGGTTCCTCGCGCGCGACGGGACCGTCCCGGCGCTCGCGGGCGCGGTCCCGGCCGACGCGCTCCTCGCCGTCGCGTTCTACGGCTGGATGCTGCTGCCCGCGCCCGCGTTCGTCTACACGGGCCTGCGTGACCCGGCGGTCCCGCGCTCGATCGTTCAGTACGTCGCGGCCGCGTGTTCGGTCGCGGGCGCCGCCGTCGCCGCGCTCGCGGGCTCTGCGACCGGCACCGTCGCGGGAATCGCGCTCGTCGGCGCCGGGCAGACCGCGGGCATCCTCGCGGCGACCGCGCTGTACTCGCTCGGGGAATGACTGACGCCGCCGACACCCACAACTGCGAGACGTGCGGCGCGAGCGTCGCCGTCGCGGACGCCCGGCGCTCGGAGCCGTTCGGCGACCTCGACGCGGACACGTGGCAGACGCTGAACTGCCCGCACTGCGGCGACCGGCTCGCGACCGTCTTCGTCGGCGACGAGTGAGCCGCGGTCGGCCGCCCGGGGCCGAGGACTGTCCGCGACCCGTGTTGACACCCTACACTATCTACGTCTCCGGCCCGTAGGCGCCCCATGGTCGACGTTGGCACGGTCTACCTCGTCGCGACCGGCGCCCTGCTGCTCGTCGCGCTGGGGGTCGGGGCTCGGGCCCTCGTCGCGATCTTCCGAGAGGGTCGCGAGCGCAGTCGCAAGCGGCGCGAGGGCGAGATCGAGCGGTACACCGAGGACCCCGTCTACGACCGTGACCCGGCGGACCCGGAGACCGACGGTGCGGGTCCGTCGACCTGTCCGCAGTGCGGCGCCGAAAACGCGGCCGAATTCGTTTACTGTCGCGAGTGCGCGTCGCCGCTGGGGCCGAACGGGTGACCGGGTCCTTCAGCCGACGCTCGCGGGGACGGGGGACAGCTCGATCTTCAATCAAGGCTAACGAATGCGGATCGTGCCGAAAAGCCATGCCGCCTCCCCGATTTGAACTCCGGAAGACGTGTTCGCTGCGCTGCGCGCGACTTCCGTGCCCAAATCGGGTCGGCGTCGTTTCTTCACCCGCTCGCCGTCGCTCGCGGGTTCAGAATATGCCGCCTCCCCGATTTGAACGGGGGACAGCTCGATCTTCAGTCGAGTGCTCTCCCAGTCTGAGCTAAGGCGGCTCGCACTCGGACCAACGCCGATTCGAGACAAAAGGATTTCGAAAGGCGGCGCCCCGATCGGACACCGCCCGCTCGCTTCCGTCGATCGCCCTCGCTCCGTTCGGCGTCCGATTCGCGTCCCAGACGTCGGACGATATCGCCGCCGATCCGGGGCGACGGTGCGGATCGGGGTTTCCGCAACCGCCCCCTTTCTCGCGCCCCTCCGATCCGCCGATGGCATCCCACGACGACCACGACCACGACCACGACGACCACGACCACGACCACGACGCCCACGACACGCACCACGAGCAGCTCGACGCCGCGGTCGACGAGCGCGACGACTGGGCGCGCCGCCGTCGCAAGGGGATCCCGACCGACGAGAACCTCCTCGTCGTCGCCTGTATGGACGAGCGAATCCCGATCGAGGAGGCGCTCGGCATCGACCTCGGCGACGCGCAGGTGTTCCGCAACGCGGGCGGCAAGGTGACCGATGACGTGATCCGGTCGGCCGCGCTCACGACGAACTTCTTCGACACCGACGAGATCGTCGTGATCAACCACACCGACTGCGGCATGATGAGCGCACCCGACGATGCGGTCCGCGAGGGACTCGAAGCGCAGGCCGGCGACCTCGACGACGTCGACCTCGACCCCTCGCTCCCGGAGCTCACCATCGGCGAGGCCGACCTCCTCGACTGGGTGAAGATGACCGACGACATCGACGCGGCCTGCGCCGCACAGGTCGAGTACCTCCGCGAGTCCGCGTTCATCCCGGACGACACGACCGTCTCCGGCTACGTCTACGAGGTCGAGTCCGGCGAGCTCCGCCGCCCGGACGAGCGGATCGCCGAGGAGATCAGCGAGCGGCGGGCCTGATCCGCGGACCTGATCCGGGGGCCTGACCCGGGGGCCTGATCCGGGCGGGCGACCGACGCGCCGACGCCTCGCGCCCCGAGGTGTGACGTTTTTATGCGCCCGCAGCGAACCGAGTGGCAAATGGACCGAGTACGCGCGCCCGCGTTCGAGCGAGGTGGTGCCGGTGGGCGCTGACGGCGACGCGACGACCGGTGACGACGCCGTGACCGGCGCGGACGGCGCGCACGCCGCGAGCGGCGACGCCGACGCGCCGGTCGTCGCCGGCTTCTTCTCCGGGTGCGGCGGCCTGGATCTGGGCTTCGAGCGCGCCGGCTTCGACGTCGCCCTCGGGAGCGACCAGTGGGAGCCGGCCGCGGAGACGTACCGCCGCAACTTCCCCGACACCGAGTTCGTCGAGGAGGACGTCCGCGAGCTCGACGCCCCGGCGATCCGCGAGGCCGTCGCGGGCGCCGGTTACGACCCGGACGGCGTCGACGTGGTGATCGGCGGGCCGCCCTGTCAGGGGTTCAGCCGACTCAACAACGAGCAGATCGAGCTGGACGAGATGGAGAAGGACCGCCGGAACACCCTCTTCGAGGAGTTCCTCCGGGTCGTCTCCGTCCTCGAACCGCAGCTGGTGTTGATGGAGAACGTCCGCGACCTGATCAACCGCCAGACCAGCGACGACCGGTACGTGAAGGACCTCATCGTCGACGAGTTCGCGGCCCACGGCTACAAGTGCGAGTACCGGGTGCTCGAGGCCGAACAGTACGGAGTCCCCCAGAAGCGCCGCCGGATCTTCTTCATGGGTACCGACCGCGACGTGCCGATCCGCTTCCCGGAGCCGACGACGCCCGAGGGGAGCTGGCGCACGGCCGGCGAGGCGCTCGCCGACGCGAGCGACGACCTCCCGAACATGACGTACGCGAACACCGGTGAGAAGACGCTCGAACGCATCCGCCACGTCCCCCCGGGCGGCTACTACCGCGACCTCCCCGACCGCCTGAAGACGAAGAAGTACCGCTGCGACTGCGAGGACACCGATACCTGCCCCCACGAGCCGGAGATCGTCAAGCGCTACGGGACGTACCTCCGCCGGCTCGACCCCGACGAACCGTCGCTGACGGTGAGCACGAACGTCTTCATCCACCCGACCGAGGACCGCTACCTCACGCCGCGCGAGATGGCGCGGCTCCAGACGTTCCCCGACGAGTTCGTCTTCGAGGGGACCAAGACCGACGTGATGAAACAAATCGGCAACGCTGTGCCCGTTCGGCTCGGCGAGGAGCTGGCGACGCAGCTGCTGGAGTACTACCCCGAGGTCCGGGACGCGCCCCCCGCCGACCCCGACGTGTACGAACAGCAGTCGCTGACTGACTTGGCCTGAGATCGTTTTTAGGTGGTGATCGGCGGTGCGGTGAAGAATACCAAAGTTCCAGCGGCTTGTTTATAAATAGTCGCTGGTAGATCGGCGGCGAACACCTCCAAAGCCCCAGCCGAGAGGCGGTCGCACGCTCGCTGCGCTCCTCCCTCGCGTTGCTCGCTGCGGTGCTTACGTCGCCTGCGACCGCCTCTCGGCTGCCCCTTTGAGTCCCACCCCGACCGCAACCGCACCGCGCCTCACACCTCCCCAGCCTCGTCAGTCGCCTCCGCTTCGCTCCGGCGACTGACTCCCTCGCGCGTGCTGCTCGGCCGCGAAGCGGCCTCGCAGGCACGCGCCACCGCCTCTTTATTTATAAATAGTCGCCACTGCTCATAGACTGTTCGCAGCAGCAGAATGGGGCCGCTGAGAGTCGAACTCAGGTCCACTGCACCCAAGGCAGCGAGGATACCACTACCCCACGGCCCCGTGTCTATACGTACCCGCATCGGCCGCTAAAGGGTTTCGTTGCGCTTCGCGCCGCTCACTCCTCGTCGTCGCGCCGTTCGAGGTCGGCGACGATGTCGTACGGGTCGGTTCCCTTTCGGACCGAGTCGAGGATGAAGAACGCCTCGTCGGGCGCGAGGAAGTGCCTGGTGACGCCCCGGCCGAGCGGCGTGGGCTCGAAGCCGTCGATGAAGTTCCACTCCAGCAGCTTCCCGAGCGCGTGTTTCGTCGGCACCTCGCCGATCATGCGGTCGTTGAGGCGCTTCGCCTTCTTGCCGGCCACGACGACGTTCGCGAGCGTCTCCTCGGCGGCCGCGGTCTCGTCGTAGTGGGTCGCGACGTCCTCCATCTCGCCTTTCAGGAGGGTGAACGCCACCTCGTCTTCCGTGCGGTCCATCGAGCCGTGGTAGACGCCGTCGGGCTCGACGAGGAGGTAGACGCGGCCGCGGTCGTGGTAGTCCGGGCGTCCGGCGCGCCCGAGCATCTGCGAGAACTCCTGGACCGAGAGCCACTCGATCCCCATCGCCAGCGAGTCGAAGATCACCTGCGAGGCGGGGAAGTCGACGCCGGCCGCCAGCGCCGCGGTGGTGACGACCGCCGAGAGGTCCTGGTTCCCGAACTGGCGCTCGACCTTCTTCCGGCGCCCGTAGTCGAGGCCGGCGTGGTACGGCGCGGAGTCGTACCGCAGCTTGCGGCTGATCTCGTGGCAGCGCCGCCGCGAGTTCGTGAAGATGATCGTCTGCCCGCGGTACCCCTTCGAGGACTTCGTGTCGAACTCCCGCTTGACGAGCTTGTCCGCGATCTGCGCCTTCTCCCGACTGTCCGCGAAGGTGACGTGCCGCTCGATGGGCACGGGTCGCTCCTCGTACTCGATGAGCGTCGCCCGGAGCTTCTCCGCGAGCCACTCGGGGTTCCCGACGGTCGCCGAGAGGTAGACGAACTGGGTGCCGTCGTAGCCCGCGTGGGTCTCCATCCGATCCTCGCTGTAATACTTCAGCCGCGAGATGAGCCCGTCGAGCCGGTGGCCGCGCTCGCCCTCCTTCAGCGTGTGGACCTCGTCGATGACGACCGTCCCCACGTCGCCGAGGTCCTTGCCCGTCCGGAGCGCGTGGTCGATCCCCTCGTAGGTGCCGACGATCACGTCGGCGTTCGGGTCGAAGCGGTTGCCGTCGTCGTTCACCCGCGAGGAGCCGACCCGGATGGAGACGTCGAGCAGGTCGCCGTAGCGGTCCTCGAAGTCCTCGTGTTTCTGGTTTGCGAGCGCGACGAGCGGGACCAGGAAGAGCAGCTTCCCGTCGCCCTTCAGCGCGCGGTCGATCCCGGTCAGCTCGCCGACGAGCGTCTTCCCGGTCGCCGTGGCGCTCACCACGAGCTGGTCGTCGCCGTCGAGCAGCCCGTTCCGCACGGAGAGACTCTGGACCGGCAGTAGCTCCTCGAAGCGGCCTTGGAGGTGCGAAGAGAGGTCCGGATGGAGGTCCAGATCCTCGGTCCGGACGGGCGAGACGTCGTCGACGTTCGCCGACACCTCGTCGTACTTCGTGAGGTCGGGGTCGAGTCCGCCCTGGAGGAGGCTCACGATCCGGTCGAGGTCGCCCGACTCGTACAGCAGCTCTTCGAGCCGCTCCTCGGCCGCGCCCGTGAACTCGCCTTTGTACGACAGTTCGCGCTCCAGCTCCCGGCGGGCGCAGTCCCGGCAGATCAGCTCGCCGTTGTGGTCGATGGCGTCCTCCGAGGTGATCGGCCCGTAGCGCCCGTCGCTCGCGCAGCGCCGGCAGGTCCGGACCGCCGTCGCCTCCAGCTGGTAGCCGTCGAGCATCTCCTTCAGCCGCGCCCGGTTCTCGGGGGAGGTCTGCTCGGAGATGCGGATCCGGCCGGCCGCGCGGGCGAGGTCGACGAACTCGTCCGGCTGGCGGGGGTGGTCCTCGCCGTCGCGGATCACCCGAAACTTCCCCGGGCGCGGGCCCGCGGAGGTCTCCTTGAGCTCGAGCCGCCCGCGGAGCACGCGCTTGCCGTCGCGGTTCGCGACGACGGTGTAGTCGCTCCGCGCCTCGTGGAGGAACAGCGTCTCGACCTCGGCCAGCTGCTGTGACACTGCCGTGCGGTACGCGAGCGAGGTATTTCAGGTGTTCGGCTCGGGGATCGGAACCGGTCCGGAGACTCGCGGCGCCGCGGCTACGTCACGCGAACGCGCGGAGAAAAGCCCGCCTCACGGACGGGGGTCGAGGTGGTCTACGAGACGAGCAGCTTCTCGCCGCGGTCGACCGTGATCCGGCACGGCGGGGAGAGCTTGTTGTACGCGCGGCGGAACGCCTCTTTCACGACGGACGCCTGCTCGACGTCGCAGTACGCCGTGAAGACGACGTCGTCCTTGTTGAGACGCGCCGCGGTGCCGACCGGCTTACCGAACGCCTGCCGCATCCCGTCGGAGACGCGGTCCGCGCCGGCGCCGGTCGCCTGCTTGTTCTCCCGGATGACCTGGTGGGGGAACTTGCGGAGGGTCATCTTGTAGTTGCCCTCGCCGAGCTCCTTGATCAGGTGGCGGTTCGCCGAGAGGCGCGCGCTCTCCAGCGAGCCGTGTCGGACCTGGAGCTCCTCCTCGACGCGGAGGCTGATCTGGACGGGGTAGTCGTCCGGCTCCGCGGAGAGGTCGCCCATGTTGTGCTGGGCGATCTTCGAGCCGGGGATGCCCGTGATGTACTCGCGGCGGGTGTACGACGGCTTGTCGATCGTCCGATACATAGAGGCGGGTTTGTCAGACATGGCTACTTGTCCGATGTAGCCCGCGCTGCGGCGATAAACCCTTCGATAGCGAGGCGGCTTCGTCGGCTCTTCGGGGGGCAGCGGCGGCGTTCCGCCTCGAATCGCGGTCCGCGTTGACACGCCGCCCGGCTCACTCCTCCGGCGTCGGGTCGAGCGCGACGTGGTCGAACCCGCGGTCCGCGAGCCGCTCCGCGGCGCGGTCGGTGACCGACGGCGCGACGAGGACGCCGCGGACCGCGGGGGCGTCGCGGTCGGAATATTCGTCCTCTTCGGTATCCTCGATCCCCAGTTCCTCGCGGAGCGCCCGCACGTACCGGGCGAGTTGCCCGACGGCGTCCGGGCCGACACGCCGGCGCTTCAGCTCGACGACGACCGGGGTCCCGTCGGCGTCGACGCCGAAGACGTCCATCGGGCCGGCGCTGGACGGGCGTTCGGTCTCGCGGGGCTCGAATCCGGCCTCGACGAGGTCGGGTCGCTCCAAGATTCGGGTCCGGAGGTCCTCCTCGCTGCCGTGGAGGTCGAGGTCGCGCCCGCCCGTCACGGCCATCGCGGAGAGCTGGTGGACGTCCGAGAAGCGGACCGTCAGCGTCTCGTCGGGATTGCTTCGGGTCGAGCGCACGCGGAGCCGCCCCTCGCGCACCGCGGCGTGGTGTTCGGATCCCGGCGGCTGCCAGTTGACCGGCTGGCGCCCCTCGTCGGTGTGGACGAGGGCGGCCCCGTCGGGCTTCAACACGAGCAGCCGATCGCCCGCGCCGAGGTCCGAGGCGGCCCGACCCTCGTACGAGACCGTACAGCGGCCGAACAGGCTGACGAGATCGCCGCGCTCGAAGGCGTCCTCCAGCTCCCAGAGGGCCTCGCGGTGGCTCGGGTCGTGGACGCTCGTAACTGTCACTGGCCTCCGTAGGCGGTTGCGAGTGAAAAAGGGCGCGCGCCGGGGGCGGATGCGGCTCAGTCGCCGCGCCGCGACACGACGATGCCGGCGACAAATAGGATCGCCCCGAGCGCGAAGGCGGCGACGCGGAGCGTCGCGTCCGAGACGAGGATTCCGGCCAGCACCGATACGCCGAACCCGGCGTGTAACACCGCGGTCAGGTTCATGGGATCGGTACGACCGCGTCGCACAAAAGCCGGTCGAAGGCGGCGGTGCGGTCGGTGGGCGGGCTGCGTTGAGCCCGGATCAGGTGCCGTGCTCCCAGCTCCCCATGTACTCGCGCTGCTCGTCGCTGAGCGCGTCGTACTCGACGCCCTCGGCTGCGAGCTTGATGTCCGCGACCTCGCGGTCGAGATCGTCGGGCACGTCGTGGACGCCGGCGTCGTACGCGTCGCCGTTCGCGGCGAGCTCGCGGACGACGACCGCCTGGACGCCGAAGCTCTGGTCCATCACCTCGACGGGGTGGCCCAGGGCGATGGGCGCGGCGAGGTTGACGAGCCGGCCCTCCGCGATGACGTTCAGGACGCGGCCGTCGGGCATCTCGAACCCCTCGACGCCGTCGCGGACCTCGTAGCGGTCGACCGCGAGGTCGTCGAGGTCGTCGAGGTTCACCTCCACGTCGAAGTGGCCGGCGTTCGCGAGGAGGACGCCGTCGCTCATCTCCTCGAAGTGCTCGCGGGTGATCACGTCGCGGTTGCCGGTCGTCGTGATGAACACGTCGCCCTTCTTCGCGGCCTCCTCCATCGGCAGCACTTCGTAGCCCTCCATGTGGGCTTCCAGGGCCTTCCGGGGGTCGACCTCGCAGACGATGACGTTCGCGTTCTGGCCGGCCGCCTTCTTGGCGACGCCCTTCCCGCACTGGCCGTAGCCGCCGACGACGACGTTCTTCCCGGCCCACGAGAGGTTCGTCGTCATCGCGATGGTCGCGAGCGACGACTCGCCCGTGCCGTGGACGTTGTCGAACAGCTGCTTCATCGGCGTGTCGTTCACGGCGAAGACGGGGTAGTGGAGCTCGCCGTCGGCGTCCATCGCGCGCAGGCGGTCGACGCCGGTGGTCGTCTCCTCGGCGCCGCCGACGATGGAGTCGATGAGGTCGGGGTACTCCTCGTGGACGAGCTTCACCATGTCCATCCCGTCGTCGACTGTGATGGTGGGCCCGTGGGCGATACAGGCGTGCATCGCGTCGTAGTACTCGTCGTCGTCGACGCCGCGGACCGCGTAGGAGGTGATCGACTCGTGGGCGTCGAGCGCGGCCGACACGTCGTCGTGCGTCGAGAGGGGGTTACAGCCGGTGATCGCGACCTCGGCGCCGCCCTCGGCGAGCAGCTCGACGAGGTTCGCGGTCTTCGCCTCGACGTGCATCGCCATCGCGATCGTCTCGCCGGCGAGCGGCTGCTCGTCGACGAACTCGTCGCGGAGCGCGTTCAGGATCGGCATGTGCTGGAGCGCCCAGTCCATCTTCCGGCGCCCCTCCTCTCGGGCCGCTTCGACGTCCGAGAGGTGCTGTGACACCGGCGAATACGCGGTTTCGCTCATGCCTCTCGGTTCGCTCACGGCGCACTAAACCCTGCCGACACGGAGTGCGCACGCAAAAGGAAAGTCGGTCCTCAGCGAGCGACGCTCGCGTTACCGACCCGAACTGCGGACCGCGTCGTCAGTTACCGCCGGGGCCGCCAGCGTGGTCCGGCGGGCCGCCGTCGTCGTCGTCCTCGTCCTCTTCATCGTCTTCATCATCCTCCTCGTCGGCGTCTTCTTCCGCGTCGTCTTCTTCCGCGTCGTCTTCTTCCGCGTCGTCTTCCTCAGCGTCGTCTTCTTCCGCGTCGTCTTCTTCCGCGTCGTCGTCTTCCGCGTCGTCGTCTTCCGCGTCGTCACCGCCCGGACCGGCGTGGGCCGGCGGGCCGCGCTCGTCGCTGTCGTTCTCGCCGTCGGGGCCGCCCGCGTGGTCGGGCGCGTTGCCCGGCGCGCTGTCGTTCTCGTCGCTGGCGTTACCGTCGTCAGGGCCGCCGGGGCCGCCCGCGTGGTCGGGGGCGTTACCGGGGTTGTTCTCCGTCACGAAGTCCGAGACCGCGCTGCCGATGCCGCCGTCCCGGTCCTCGAGGCTCTCGATGAACTCCTGGACGAGCTGGCCGAACGCCTGCTCGTCGGCCTCGTCGCCCTCGTCGCCGACGGTGAGGTCGGCGGTCGTCGAGACGCTCTCGTTCTCGTACTCGGCGGTGATCTCGACCGTGACGTCCTCCTCGGCGGCGGGGAGCGTCACCGTGCCGTTGGCGTCCGTCTCGTACTCGCCCGTGCCCGCGTACGAGGCGTTCTCGTCCGCGTCGTCGGCGAGCTCGACGGTGATCGAGGCGTTCTCGGCGGGGTCGTCGTCGTTCGTCACCGTGACGACCGGCTCGCCGTCGGTGTTCTCCACGTCGAGTTCGAGGCCGTCGGGCGCCTCGATGTCGACCGTCTCGGAGACGCTCTCGTTCTCGTACTCGGCCGTGACGTTCACCGTCACGTCCTCCTCGGCGGCGGGGAGGTCGACGGTGCCGTTCTCGTCGGTCTCGTAGTCGCCCGTGCCGGCGTAGGAGGCGTTCTCGTCGACGGTCGTGACGTTGACCGAGGCGTTCTCGACCGCGGTGTCGTCGTTGGTCACCGTGACGACGGGCTCGCCGTCGGTGTCCGCCACGTCGAGTTCGAGCCCGTCAGGGGCTTCGAGGTCGACCGTCGTCGCGGCGGTGTCGTTACCCGCGGCGGCCGTGACTTCGACCGTCACGTCCTCTTCGGGCGCTTCGAGGTCGACGGTGCCGTTCGCGTCCGTCTCGTACTCGCCCGCTCCCGCGTACGACTCGTTCTCCGCGTCGACCACGCTCACGACGACCGTGGCGTTCTCGACGGCGGTGTCGTTCTCGGTCACCTCGACCGTCGCTGTCCCGTCCGCGTCCGTGTCGACGGCCACTTCGAGGTGGCCGTCGGCGGCCGCAACGCCGGTCATCGCGCCGAGCGCGACGACCGCGATCAGGAGGATGGCTGTCGTGCGTTTGCTCATGTCCACTCGGGTCCACTCCCTGTTCACGTATAAATAGAGAAGTCCGTTAACGCGGTTTAATCCGGTTTGTATCCGGGTTAACGGCGCTGAGGAGTTTGTTTTGGGAGATCGGGACTCGACGGCTGTTTCGACGGTGATCGGTGCCGGATTCGTCCCCGGTTTCGGGTCGGTCGTCGCTCGCGCGCGGTACGTCGTTTACCTGTCGACTGTTCGCGCCGCGTCTGCTGGCGCGGTGACTACCGACGGAACCCCGGCGGCTCGTTTATAAAAGGTAGCTAGCGGAACGACGGCGAACGCCTCCAAAGCCCCAGTCGCGAGGCCGACGTAGGCGACGCAAGCACTGGAACGAGGGAACGAACGTAGTGAGCGACCGAGTGAAGCGCGTGGTTCGAGACGCCGGAGGCGTCTCGTCATCACGAAAGGCGCAAAGCGCCTTTCGAACGACAGCGAGCGTACGTCGGCCTCGCGACTGGCCCTTTGAATCCCACCCGACCGCACCGCACAGCGCCTCACACCTCCCCAACCTCGCGGCTCCCTCCGCTTCGCTTCGGTCGCCGCGTCCCTCGCGCGTGCTCCTCNTGTACGTCGGCCTCGCGACTGGCCCTTTGAATCCCACCCGACCGCACCGCACAGCGCCTCACACCTCCCCAACCTCGCGGCTCCCTCCGCTTCGCTTCGGTCGCCGCGTCCCTCGCGCGTGCTCCTCGCGGCCGCCTCTGGCGACCACTCGGAGGCACGCGCCACCGCACTCCCATTTATAAATGAGACGTGAATCCCGGATTCAATATTTAAATACTGCCTACGTGGGTCGGCTTCGCGCTTCGCGTTCGGTTGCGGTCGCGCAGCGCGCTACGCCGATTCGACCCGCTCGACGAGGTCGCGCGCGGCGTTCGCGGCGCGCTCTTGGACCGCCTCGGCGTCGAGCGTCAGGACCTCGCGGTCGCGCATCAGGACCTGGCCGTCGCAGACCGTGTGGCGCACGTCGCTCCCGCGGGCCGCGTACGCGAGGTGCGAAACGGGGTCGTGGACGGGCGTCAGGTGCGGCGCGTCGAGGTCGACGACCGCGAGGTCGGCGGCCGCGCCCGCCTCGATCCGGCCGCCGGGGAGGTTCAGGGCGTCGGCGCCGCCGGCGGTCGCCATCTCCACGACGGCCGCCGCGGGGACCGCGCTCGCGTCGTCCGCGGCCAGCTTCCCGAGCATCGCGGCGTCGCGCATCTCGTCGAACACGTCGAGGTCGTTGTTCGAGGCCGCGCCGTCGGTGCCCAACGCGACCGTCACGCCCGCCTCGCGCAGGCGCTGGACCGGGGCCATCCCGCTGGCGAGCTTCATGTTCGAGGCCGGGCAGTGGACGACCGCGGTCCCCGCCTCGGCGAGCCGGTCGATCTCGGAGTCGTCGACGTGGACGCCGTGCGCGAAGAAGTCGTCCGGGCCGAGCGCGTCGATCTCGGCGGCGTACGCGATCGGCCGCTCGCCGCGCTCCTCGACGATCGGCTCCACCTCGTCGGTCGTCTCGTTCGCGTGGAGGTGGATCGGAATCCCCGCCTCGCGCGCCTCGGCGACGCCCTCGCGGAGGAACTCCTCGCCGACCGTCGTCAGCGAGTGCGGCATGAACGCGGTGCGGACCCGGCCGTCCGCGGCGCCGTCGAGCTCGCGCGCGACCGCGAGGCTCTCCTCGACGTCCGCCCGGGCGTCCGCCTCGCCCTTCCCGACCGTGACGACGCCGTGCCCGAGTCTCGCGCGCAGCCCCGCGCGGTCGACGGCGTCGGCGACGCGGTCCATCGCGAAGTACATGTCCGCGAACGCGGTCGTCCCCGACCGGATCATCTCTACGGCGCCGAGCTCGGCGCCCGCCTCGACGTCGTCCGGCGTCAGTTCGGCCTCCGCCGGCCAGATGTCCTCGCGGAGCCACGGGTCGAGCGGCTTGTCGTCGGCGTACCCGCGGAGCAGCGTCATCGCGACGTGCGTGTGCGCGTTGACGAGCCCGGGGATCACGAGCGACCCCGACGCGTCGAGCGTCTCGGCGGCCGCCCCGCCGACCGCCTCGTCGACCTCGCTCGGCGACCCGACGGCTCGAATCGTTCCCTCGTCGCGGTCGACCGCGACGTCCGCCCGCTCGACCCGGCCGTCCGGCCGGAGCACTCGTCCGCCGCCCACGCGGAGGTGGTTCATGTCCGCTCGTTCCGCCCGCCGAACCAAACGCCTTCGGTTCCTCGTCCCCGCGCGTCGACCCCGCCCGTCGACCGATACGCTCGTCAAAACGCCCCTTCGCGAACGATACGACTTTATCTGCCGATCGAAACGAACGGGTATGGCTCTGAACCGCATCGTCTCGGCGCTCACCGCTGGGAAGCTCCGGATCGCCGTCGTCGGGCTGCTCGTCGTCGCCGCCGCGGTCGGCGGGGCGTTCGCCCTCGGCGTCGTCGGCGTCCCGAGCGTCGCCGCCGTGAACAACTCCTTCGGCGACGTGACGAACGAGACGACGGTCGTCGAGACCGACCTGGTCGTCTCGAACCCGAACCCGATCGGGGTCGGCCTCGACGGCGTCTCGATCGACTACACCGTCTCGATGAACGACGTCGAGATGGCGAGCGGCGGCCGCGAGGGCGTCAGCGTCGCCTCCGGAAACTCCTCTATCGCGTTCGAGACGGATCTCGAGAACGACGCGATCCCGCCGTGGTGGACCAGCCACGTCGAGAACGACGAGCGGACGACCGTCGCCATCGACGCGACGGTCACCTCCGATCTCCTCGGCCGGAGCGCGAACCTCACGCGGACCCGACAGGTCGAGACGGACCTCATCGGCGCGTTCACCTCCGACGAGACGCGCCCGGTGAACGCCGACGCGCCGCTCGTCGACGACCCGGTCCTCTACGTCAACGAGACGCGCGGGCGGTGGGGAACGGTGAGCGAAGAGGAGACCCCGATCGAGATGGAGTTCGACGCCTACAACCCCAACCTCGAACCGTACGTCGTCACCGAGATCGGCTACGACGTGACGATGAACGGCGTCGCGATGGGCTCGGGCTCGACCGAGGAGGAGTACGTCATCCCCTCGTACGGCTCCGAGACGGTCGAGCTGTCCGCCGCCCTCCGCAACGAACGCCTCGACGAGTGGTGGGTGACCCACCTGAACGAGTCGGACAACGGCCACCAGGTGAGCGACCTCCGGATCGAGTTCTACGCGGTGGTCGAGCTCCCCTCCGGCGAGGAGCTCACCGTCCCGCTGGACGCGCTGACATACGAGGAGACGGTCGAGACGGACATCTTCGACGAGGGGCTCGACCGAGGCGAGGGGAGCGACACCGGAGACTCGACCGACGCCGAGGGCTCCGACGACGGCGGGAGCGCGAGCGATGACGGCGGGGCGACCGACGACGGCGAGAACACCAGCGACGACGGGGGCAGCACCAGCGCCGACGACAACACGACTGACGACGGCAACACGAGCGACGACGACTCCGGCGACGACGGCGGGCTGCTTCCCCTCGCCGCCGACCGATAACCGCGGCCGCCTGCCGCACCTCGGACCGTTCCTCCCGCTCGCCGTCCGAACCTTCTTGCCCGCCCGCGGCCGCGTTCCGCCATGGCAACCGACGCCCAGCAGGCGTGTTTCGAGGCGGGGATCAAGTTCGGCTCGCTGTACCACCAGTTCGCCGGGACGCCCGTCAGCCCGTCGAGCGCGCGGAGCCTGGAGGCCGCGATGGCGGAGGCGATCGAGAACCAGCCGCACTGCGAGGCGGTCGAGGTGACGGTCCACGACGACCGCGTCGCGGACGCCATCGACCACGAGAACGGCTACACCGAGCTCACCGGCTCGCTGATGGACGTCCGGATGCGGATCGCCTACGAGGGCGTCACGGTCCGCACGCGCATGGAGCTGGAAGACGGGTACCCCCTGATGAAACTCGTCGAGGTGGTCGACGGCGGCCGGCCGGGCTCCGGCGACGCCGACTCATCGCCCGACGCCGACTCATCGCCCGACGCTGACTCATCGCCCGACGCCGACTCATCGCCCGACGCCGACTCATCGCCCGACGCCGACCCGAACGCTTAGTACCGCGAACCGCCTACGACGAGCCGAACGGCGGCCGACGCTCCCGATCTCCCGCTTTCAGAGACTCACATGGTCGACAGACGACACGACGGTCGGACGGACCGAACCGGCTTCGACGAGACGAAGAACTACCTCTCCGAGGCCCTCGGCCGCGTCGTGCCCCGATCGGTGGCGCGGCGAGCGATCGAGGTGACCGTCAGCACCGACGCCGCCGAGTACGCCCCCGACGAGCCGGTCGCGATCACAGTCGCGATCCGCAACCGCCTGCCGGTCCCGGTCGAGGTCCCCACGACGACCCGCCGCCTGTGGGGGTGGGCGGTCGACGGCGTCTTAGAGGCCACCGACGAGCGACGCTACGTGTCCGCCGAGGAGTCCTCGCTGTCGCTCCGGGCCGGCGAGACGAAGCGCGCGACGGTCACGTGGAACGGGCGGTTCCGCCGCTCCGACGAGGACGGGCTCGACCGGTCGGTCCGGGCCGAGCGCGGCGACCACAGGATCTCCGCGTTCGTCCCGGTCCCCGACGCCGACGAGCGTCACGAGGACGCCACGCAGATCCGGATCCGGTAGCCGGCGCTCGCCGGCCCGCTGTCAGCTTCTCCGCCGAACCGAACGGCCGAAAACGAGGGCGGTCAGTCGTCCGCTTCGGTCACTTCCGCGCCGGGGCGGGCCGCGCCGTCGACCGCGGGCTCGTCGACGGCGCTCGCGAGCGCCTCGTCGCGACGCAGGTGACACGCCGAGTAGTGACGGCCGTCGGTGAGGTCGGACGGCACCTCGTAGGCGGGCGTCGTCGTCGCGCAGACGCTCTGGTCCGCGAACCGCTCGCTGAGGATCTGTTCGGCGTCGTCCCATTCATCGCGCTCGATGTGCCCGAGCGCCTCGTCGAGCAGGGTGCCGGCGTCGCCGCTCGGCACCGCGTTTTCGAAGTACCGCGACCGGAGCGCGTCGGGGTCGGTCTCCTCGAACGCCCGGCGCTCGACCGCGCGCTGGAACTCCACGACGTTCCGCCAGGCGTCCTCCGTCATGTCGTACTCGTCCGGCTGGATCACCTTCGGACACCGCGTCCGGAACCGGCAGCCCGAGGGCGGGTCGATCGGCGAGGGCACGTCGCCCGAGAGGAGCGCCTTCCGCCCGCCGCTCCGCGGGTCCGGGACCGGAATCGCGTCGAGCAGCGCCCGGGTGTACGGGTGTTTCGGGTTCTCGAACAGCTCCTCTTTGTCGGCCAGCTCGACGACGTTCCCGAGGTACATCACCGCCACGCGGTCGGAGATGTGGCGGATGACGCTCAGGTCGTGCGCGATGAACAGGTAGGTGAGGTCGAACTCCTCTTGCAGCTCCTCCATCGTGTTGAGCACCTGCGCCTGGATCGACACGTCGAGCGCCGACACCGGCTCGTCGCAGACGATGAAGTCGGGGTTCACCGACAGGGCCCGCGCGAGGTTCACGCGCTGGCGCTGCCCGCCGGAGAACGCGTGCGGGTACCGGTTGTAGTGTTGCGGGTCGAGCCCGACCTTCTCCAACAGCTCCTTGGCGCGGGCCTCCCGGCCCTCCTCGTCGAGCATGTCGTGGGCCTTCATCGGCTCCTCGACGATCGGGCCGACCTTCATCCGGGGGTCGAGCGACGACTGCGGGTCCTGGAAGATCATCTGCATGTCCTTCCGCATCCGCCGCAGCGGCTCGCCGGACAGCTCGGCGAGGTCCTCGCCCTGGAAGTAGACGCTCCCGCTGGTCGGTTCGAGCAGCCGGAGGACGGTGCGCGCGAGCGTCGACTTCCCGCAGCCGGACTCGCCGACGAGCCCGAGGGTCTCCCCCTCCTTGATGTCGAAGCTCACGCCGTCGACGGCGCGGACGTCGGAGGTCGACCGGGAGACGTACGGGAACTCGTCGTCGAGCTGGACGCCGGCGAGGAGTCCGCTCTCGTTGTCGAAATGCTTCTTGAGGTCCCGGACCTGTAACAGCGCCTCGGGGTCCGACTCCGGCGGGCCGACTTCCGTCATTCCGCCTCACCCCCGGTCTCGGTGAAGCCGGCGGAGAACCCGCCGGTGGCCTCCGTCTCGATCGGCGGGCTCTCGTCGTACCCCACGCCGAACGCGTCGTGTTTCACGCACGCGGCCGTGTGCGGCGCCTCGCCCTCGTCGCTCAGCTCCCGCGGCTCGGGGTGGACCTCGCGGCACACCTCCCGCGCCTCGGGACACCGCGAGTGGAACCGACAGCCGGCGGGCGGATCGATCGCCTCCGGCATCACCCCCTGGATCGGCCTGAGCTCGTCGACCGTCCGGTCGGGACGGGGCATCGAGTCGAGCAGCGCCGACGTGTACGGGTGTTTCGTGTCGTGGAACAGGTCGTCCACCTCGGCCTGCTCGATGATCTCGCCGAGGTACATCACGTTGACGCGGTCGCAGATCTCCGCGACGACGCTCATGTCGTGGGTGACCCAGATGAACGAGGTGTCGTACTTGTCCTGGAGCTCGGTCACCATCTCCAGGATCTCGCCCTCGACGGTGACGTCGAGCGCGGTCGTCGGCTCGTCGGCGATGATCAGGTCGGGCTGGCAGGCGAGCGCCATCGCGATCAGCACGCGCTGCCGCATCCCGCCGGAGAACTGGTGCGGGTACTCGTCGTACCGGGACTCCGGCGCCGGAATCCCGACCTCCCTGAGCATGTCGATCGCCTCTTCTTTCGCCTCCTCGGCCCCCAAATCGCGGTTAATCTCGATGAACTCCCGGAGCTGCCCCCCGACGGTGAACACGGGGTTCAAAGACTCCATCGGGTCCTGGAAGATGATCGCTATCTCGCGGCCGCGGATCCGCTTTCGCATCTCCTCTTCGGTGAGCATCTCGTCGCGGGGGCGCAGCTCGCCGTCGTCGCCCTCTTCGAGCCCGAAGATCGTCTCGCCTTTGAACTCGATCTCGCCGCCGACGATCTCGCCGGGGCTGTCGACGAGCCGGAGGATACTGGAGGTCGCCACCGACTTTCCGGCGCCCGACTCGCCGACGAGGCCGACGATCTCCCCCTCGTGGACGTCGAAGGAGATGCCGTCGACGGCGCGGACCGTGCCGTCCTCGGTGAAGAACTGTGTCTTGAGATCGCGTACGCTGAGTAGTGGTTCGCTCATATCAGTTGTTGATCCGCGGATCGAGGGCGTCCTGGAGACCGTCGCCGAGGATGTTGAAGCCGATGACGGTGATCAGAATGGCGATTCCGGGGAAGATGCTGAACGTCGGCGCGGGGAGCATGTACCCGCGCGAGGCGGACAGCATCTGCCCCCACGACGGCGTCGGCGGCTGCGCGCCGAAGCCGAGGAACGAGAGGCCGGCGACGATGAGGATGCTCACGCCGACCTGGAGCGTCGCCTGGACCAGCACCGGCGCGAAGCTGTTCGGAATGATGTGCCGGAAGATGATGTTCCGGTCTTTCACCCCGGCGGCCCGCGCGGCCTCGACGTAGTCCTCCTCGCGGATGGAGACGACGCGCGACCGGATCAGCCGGTTGAACACGGGGACCGCCGTGATCCCGACGCCGATCATCGCGAACGTGAGGTTCCGCCCGAACGCGGTCATGAACGCGATGACCAGCACGAGGAACGGGATCGCGTAGATGGTCTCGGTGACGCGCTGGAGCACGTCGTCGATCCAGCCGCCGTAGTAGCCGGAGACGGCGCCGATGACGGTGCCGCCGCCGAGGCCGATTGCGGTCGCGAGGAACCCGACCGTCATCGCGATCCGCGTCCCGTAGATTGTCCGGGAGAGCAGGTCTCGACCGCGGTGATCGGTGCCGAGCGGGTGTGCCATAACGCCCTGCCCGAACTGGTTCTCCATGCCGACCGGCGGGAGGAGCCGCCGGACGTTCTCCGGGTCGGTCTCGGGGTTGTACAGCACCGCCTCCGCGATCGCGTAGTCGAGGACGTAGTAGTCGAACGCGGCGAACACCGCGACGAAGGTCATGAAGCCGACGATGTAGGTCCCGATCCGAGCCGTCGTGTCCTGTCTGACCTGCTTCAGGGTGTACCGTAGGCCGACACGGGCCTCGACCTCGTCGGGCCCGCTGCTCTCCTCGCCGTCGTCCGGCGTGTCGTCGTCCGAAGTTGCGCTGTTAACAGACATTACTCGTCACCGTAGGTGACCCGCGGGTCGAGGTAGCTGTACGTGATGTCCGTGATGATCACGCCGACCACGTAGACGAACCCGAACACGAGCGTCGTCCCCATGATCAGCTGGTAGTCCTGGTTGTTGATCGCCGTGATGATCAGCCTCCCCATCCCCTGGATCCCGAAGACGGTCTCCGTGAGGACGGCGCCGCCGAGCGCGGTCGAGAGGCCGAGGCCGATGATGGTGATAACCGGCAGCTGCGCCACCTGGAACGCGTGCTTGCGGACGATCGTCGACTCGGGCACGCCGTACGCGCGGGCGAGCTTCACGTACTCGCCCTGGAGCGAGTCGACCATCGACGAGCGCTCGATACGGGTGATCTGCGCCATCTGAAGGGTTCCGAGCCCGATCATCGGCAGGAAGAGGTGATGCATCGACTGGCGTATCACCTGGAACTGCGTCGCCGCCCCGCGGACGTTCGTCGGGTCGGCCCACGGGAGGACGAGCCCCCGCGCGGGGAACCACCCGAGATAGAAGGCGAAGACGATGATCAACACCAAGCCGATCCAGAACGACGGGGTCGAGACGCCGATCAGCGAGATGATCCGGGAGACGTGGTCGGCCGGCTCGTTCCGCCGTTTCGCCGAGATCACGCCGAGCGGAATGGCGGTGATGATGGCGAACGCGAACGCCGACAGCATGAGCAGCAGCGTGACCGGGAGCCGGAGGATGATCATCTCGAGGACGGGGCGGTCGTAGTAGATGCTGAAGCCGAGGTCGCCCGTCGCGACGCTGCTAAGGTACGCGAAGTACCGCACGTGTATCGGTCGATCGAGGCCGTACTGGGCGCGGATCGCCTCGACCTGCTCTTGGGCCGGCGTCGGCCCGAGCATGATGTCGACCGGGTCGCCGGGGATCTGGTTGGCCAGGAAGAAGGTTATCGTCACGATACCTATCAGTACGGGTATCGCCTGTGCGAACCGCCGGAGTGTGTACCGAAGTAAGCTCACTGTCGTTGGTTCCTCGTTGCGTTCGTCTCGGTTTGTGCTGTCGCTTATCCGTTTCGCTCCTGCCGACGCACCAATTCGGAGCCGCGAGCGGCCGGTCGACCGCACCACCGACCGCTCGGAAGGGCGGCGTTTACGACTCGATACCGTTCCGAGCGCGGACCGCGCGGGTCCGCACCGCCGGGCCGATCGCCGGGTCGCCGCGTCCGATCACCGGGTCACGGTGACGCCGTCCAGCTGGACCTCCGTCGAGATCGGGTGCGAGCTGAAGCCCTCCACGACGTTGCGCACGCCGTAGGAGTTGTTCAGGTTGTACGCCGGGAGGTGGACGCGCCCCTCCAGCAGCGACGTCGTCGCCTCGATGTAGAGCTGGCGGCGCTCCTCGCGGTCCGCCGACTCGCGGGCCTGCGTCAGCTTCTGCGAGGCCTCGTCGTAGCCGTGGAACGTCCCGTTCGTCACGCCCTCCGTCTCCTGGCTCAGCAGGTTGTACGCGAACGTGTCCGGGTCCGGCGAGCCGGACCAGCCGAGGGTGTACATGTTGTAGTCGTCCTCGTTGCCGGTGACGTACGCGTCGAGGAACGTGCCCCAGTCGAGACGCTGGACTTCGACGTTCTGGAAGCCGGCGTTCTGGAGCCCGTCGCCGATGGAGATGCCGATCTGCTCGCGCTTGTTGTCCGGCGGCACGATGATCCGCCAGTTGTAGTCCATCGGGACGCCGGCCTCCTCGAACAGCGCCTGCGCCTCCTCGAGGTCCTGGTCGTGCTGAATGTCCGACCACTCGTCGGTCGGGAAGTTCCACTCCTCGGAGATCGAGGACGGGAACGGGCTGCTCTGGCGGACGCCGGCCGGCTCGACGAAGTTCTCGACCGCCTGGTCCATCGAGACGCAGTAGTCGACGGCCTCGCGGACGAGCGGGTCGCTCGTCGGCCCCTCGTTACAGTTGAACGCGAGGTAGAAGTACCCGATACCCGGCTCCTCCGTCAGCGTGGCGTTCTGGTTCGCCTCGACCGTCTCGTACAGCTGCGGCGGGATCGACTCGATGACGTCGACGTTCCCGGTCTCCAGCTCGGTGACCCGCGTCGTCTGCTCGACGATCGGCTCGAACTCGACCGTGCCGATCTCCGGGAGGTTGTCGCTGTCCCAGTAGTCGTCCCACCGCTCGAGCGTCGCGTAGCTCTCCGGCTCCCACTCGCTGAGCTTGAACGGCCCGGAGGTGACCGGGTCCATGTTGTACGCCTCGGTGTCCTCCTGCCGCACGGAGGCGTTGACGACGTTCCGCGCCATGGCGATCGTGAACGCGCCGTACGGGTACTTGAGGTCGAACTGCGCGGTGGTCTCGTCGATCGCCTCCCCGGTGTCGATCATGTCCACCTCGGAGGCGTTCTCGGTCTGTTCCTCGACGGGCGCCATCATCGTGTGAACGACGTCCTCGGCGGTGACCGGGTCGCCGTTCTGGAACTGGGCGTCCTCGCGGATCGGGACGATGAACCGCGTCCCGTCGCGCTCGACCGTGGGCATGTCCGCGGCGATCTTCGGTTCCAGGCTGACGCCGTCGGTGTACTCGTAGAGGCCGTCGAAGATCCGCCCGGCGATCTGCGCGGACGGCACGTCGTTCATGACGACCGGGTCCATGTCGAGCGGACCCTTCGCCTGCGCGAAGAACAGGGTCGGGGCGCTGCCGCCGTCGCCGCCGTCGCCGCCGTCGGAACCGTCCGAGCCGTCCGAGCCGTCCGAGCCGTCGCCACCGTCGGAGCCGTCTCCGCCGTCCCCGCCGCCGGCACACCCGGCGAGCAGGAGGGAGGTGCCGGCTGCCCCGCCGGCGAGGACCTTCCGTCGTGAAACGCGTTGTGTGTGTTGTCGACGCATACAGGCGACCTCTTGTTTCACTCTAATAAGTATTTTGGCTCACCGTGTCCGTACGGTCACCTCTCGTCGCTTCGTTGTCTTTTTGTGCGCACCCTCACCTCGAACGCCGTCCGAATCAGGAAGAAACCACTGCCGCGATCCGACATTCACCGATCGATCCGCGGTCGGAATCATAAAATAAAATCCCTGATGCTCTCACGCGCCGAGCGCTCGGACCGCCGGGCCGCGAGTCATCGGCGGATCACGAGTCACCAACGCGAGTTAGCGGCGGGTCGCGAGTCAGCGACCGCGCGACGGCGGGTCCTCGGCCGCGGCTCCGGTGCGTGTCACGGTCCCGACCCCCTTGCTCGACCCCTCGCGGAAGACGAACCGCTGTCCCTCCTCGATCAGGTACGGGCGGAACTTGAAGCGGACGCGCGCCTCGCCCGTGTCGCCCGGGAGCAGTCGCCCCTCCGCCGGGAAGAACGCGGCCGCCTCGGAGACGGTCTCGAGGTGGACGACCGGCTCGTACCCCTCCTGGATCCGGGTCGGGTGGTTTAGGACCATCACCTCGGCGTCGAACTCGCGGACCGGCTCCGGCTCGCTCCCGCGGGGGACCAGGGCCATCCCGCGCTCGATCTCCGCCTCGTCGACGCCCTTCAGCGCGATGCCGACGATCCGCCCGGCGGTCGCCTTGTCGACCCGGTGGTAGTGCATCTCGATCGACCGCGCCTCCACCTCGTGGAAGGAGCCGTCGGACATGGGACCGAGCAGAAGCTCGTCGCCCGTCTCGACGGTCCCCGAGTTCACCGTGCCGGACGCGACCGCGCCCACGCCGGTCACCTGGTAGCTGCGGTCGACGTACATCCGGAACGTCTCGCGATCGGGCGTCGCGCGCTTCGGCAGGCGCTCGAACAGGCGGTCGAGCGTCTCGACCCCGTCCTTCGTCACCGCGCTGGTCCGCAGCAGGGGGACGACGCCGTCGCCGACCTCCGCGATCGCGGTGTCGACCCCGTGCCGGTCGACGAGGAGGGGGGTCTGTCCCGCGTCGCGCAGCATCGACTCGACCTCGCGCTCGACGTCCGCGAGCCGCTCGTCGCTCACGGCGTCCGCCTTCGTGATCGCGACGACGGTCGGCAGCTCGGTCGCGAGGAGGATCCCGAGGTGCTCGCGGGTGGTCTTGGTCGGGCCGTCGTCGGCGGCGACGACGAGCAGCCCGTAGTCGAGCTTCTGGCCGACGAGCCCGCGGATCGTCGTCCGGAGCCACGGCTCGTGGCCGACGGTGTCGACGAAGGACACGAGCCGGTCCGCCGCCTCGACGACGCCGGCGCGGTCCGCCTTGCGGTGTGGGTTGTCCATCCGGACCGGCTCGTCGGCGTCGTCGGCGAACCCGTACACCGCGTACGAGAGGTCCGCGGAGAGGCCGCGCTCGACCTCGTGGGGCTGGACGTCGAGGAAGCCGCGCGTGCCGCCCTGCCCGTCGTCGGCGCGGCCGGTGACCAGCGTGCCGACGAGCGTCGACTTCCCGTGGTCGACGTGGCCGGCGGTGCCGACGACGAGGTGGTCCTCGTCGGCCTCGAACACGCCGCCGTCGCGGAGCGTCGCGAGCCCGACCAGCCCCGCCTCGTCGCCGTCGCGCCCGTCGCCGGCGCTCCAGGTCTCGACGTCGGCGATGTGGGCGTCCGCCTCGTCGGCCAGAAGCGACAGCACGTCCATCGTCTCCGAGAAGGTCTCGGGGGCGATGCCGGCGAGTCCCCCGTCGTCGGTGACGCCGAGGACGTAGGTCGCCTCGCCGTCGCCGGAGAGGACGCGGTGGCGGAGCTGGGCCACGAGCGACTCCATGCGCCCGTCGGCGAGGTGGACCTCGCGCGTCAGCCGCTCCTTGAACTCGATGGCGCCGCCGTCCCGCTCGCCGCGCTCGATGGCCCGCCTGAGGGCGGACCGGTCAGCGCTCATGTCCGCTGGTAGGCGACAGCCGGGCTTAACGGTTTTCGTGGTACGTGCCCCCACGACACGTGATCGCTCGCGACGCCTCGGGAGCGCTCCGGCGGGCTATTTAACCGACCGCCCCGGACAAGGACGATATGGACACCTCGGTCCCCAGCGTCGCCGAACGCCGCGTCCACGTGGTCCCGCTCGGCTACGAGCGCGACCGGATCGTCGAGCCCCTCCGCCGCCACGGCGCCGACGTCGCCTACCTCCTCGTCGACGCCCCCGACCGCGACGGGGCCCGCGGCGACGTGGACTTCGAGGCGGCCGGCGCCGCCGACCCCGCCGACACCCGCGTCGACCCCGACGCGCTCACCGACTACCAGCGCGACGCGTGGACGGCCGCCGCCGAGTTCGCCGAAGTCCGGCCGATCCCCGTCGCGCTCGCGGACGTGTACGACGCCCTCGGCGTGACGACGACCGTCGCCGCCCGCCACCAGGCGAGCGCGGCGGACGGCGACCGCCTCTTCGGGAACGTCTCTACCGGACCGCGGATCGCCGCGGTCGGCGTCGCGCTGGCGTGTATGATCGTCGGCGCGCGCCCGTACAGCGTCGAGCCCGAGCGCCACCGGCACGACCGGCGCGAGGAGCCGCTCACCGAGGGCGTCGCCCGCACCGTCGACCTCCCGATCTACCCGATGGACGCGCCCACCACCGACCAGGTGGCCGTCCTCGGTCGGCTCCACGAGCGCGCCGAGGAGAACCTGACCACGGACAAGTGGAACCTGATCGAGTGGGCGCGCGAGCGCGACCTCACGTTCCTGCGCGAGGCGGGCGAGAGCCGGACCGCGAAGTACCGCGCCTTAGAGACGCACGTGCTCTCGCCGCTGCGCGAGCGCGGCTACGTCGAACTGGAGGACATCGGGCGCTCCGACACCGTCCGACTCACCGAGACCGGCCGCCGCGTCTTCTTCGCGTTCAAGCACAAGATCGGCGAGTAGCGGATCCATCTCGGCCGACGAGCGGCGACCGGTCGAAACGCACGCCGCGAGCCGTCCGACCCGAACGCGTTGTTCGGTCTGTCCGAACTATCGACGGCTAACGTAGAATTATCCCCCGCACCTCGACTTAGATGCGTGACGCCCGCCGGGCGGTCGGGGCGCCCTCCCCGCCCTCCACACCGCCTGTCCGCTATCGGCTCTCGGTCGCCCCGGTCCCCTCTCGCGGCGACCGGCCGTCGCCGCCGGCCGGATGCCGGCGACGATCCCCGCTGACGCCGCCGCGGCCGTCCGGCGGACCGTCACGGCCGACGGGGCTCCCGTCGGCGTTTCTCCGACTCGCTCTTCCGTCACTCACTCTTCGGTCAGATCGACGTACGTCCGCCGGACGGTCACGGGCGTCACGTCGGCGACGTCCGCGGCCTCCTGTTGGGTACACTCCGCGTCGAGCTCGCGGGCCGCGGTGTAGAGGCAGGCCGCCGCGACCCCGACCGGGTTGCGGCCGTTCGCGATCCCCTCCTCGACCGCGCGCTCGGCCAGCTCGCCGGCGCGGCGCTCGACGGCCGGATCGCAGCCGAGGTCGCTGGCGAACCGCGGGAGGTACTCCGCGGGGCCGCTCGGCGCGATGGGCAGGCCGAGCTCGCGGTTCATCGCGTCGAAGGCGGCCCGGTGTTCGTCCTCGGTCGCCTTCGCCTCGGCGCACACCTCGCCGACCGTGCGCGCCACGTCGGCGGTCCGGCAGGCGACGTAGACGCAGGCGGCCGCGAAGCCCTCCAGCGAGCGGCCGCGGAGCAGGCTCTCCTCCTGCGCCGAATCGAACAGCGCGCAGGCGGCGTCGCGGACGCTGTCGGGCAGCTCTAGGACGCCCGTGAGCCGGCGGATCTCGGTGTAGGCGTACACCTTGTTGCGGTCGCGCTTCGTCGAGATCTGCGCGCGGTTGTGCTGGGTCCGCATCCGGGCGAGCCGCCGGCGCTTGCGCCCCTTCACCTTCGTCGACCGCCCGATCTCCGTCGAGAGGCCGCGATCGTGGCGGGAGCGCGTCAGGGGGGCACCGGTCCGCTTCGGATTCGCGTCGTCGTCGTCGAACGACCGCCACTCGGGGCCGTGGTCGATCCGGTCGGCCTCGACGACGAGCCCGCAGTCGGCGCAGACGCGCTCCGCCGCGTCGGCGCGCGTGCGGCCGCCGCACTCGGGACAGGTCTCCCGGTCGCCGGCCTCCTCGGACTCCTCGGCGGTGGCGGGGCGCTCCGCGGTCGCGGCGTGCTCTGCGGTGGCGGGGCGCTCCGCGGTCGCCGCACGGTCGGCGGTCGCGGCGCGGTCGGCGGTCGCGGCGTCGTCGGTCTCGGTCCGGGGCGAACGAACGCGGGTCGAGCGTGCGTCACTCATCACACGTCGAACTCCGGCCCGATGCCTTACTTAAACCCGGGCGAATCGGCGGTCGATCGGCCGGATCGCGGCGCGCGAACCGACCGGTTACCGGTCGGTGATCGGTCGGCTGAGGGCGCCGCAGTACGGTGGTTTTAACCATCCTGCCGAGTCATCGGTTCGCATGACGCTGTCGGAGATCGCGGCGGGGGTCGAGGTGACCTCGCGCCAGCGCGATCGGGGGGTCGCGCTCGCGGACGACACGGAGACGCCGCTCGTCGACCGTCTGTCGGATCACGCCGAGTCGCTCCCGTGTACGCCCGAAGCGACCGCCACGCTCGTCGACGCCTACACCGCCGGACGGAGCGTCGGCGACGCGGCCCGCGAGGCCGGGGTCTCCCCGATGACGGCCGCGAAGGCGCTCCACCGGTGCGGCGTCGCGGGCGTCTGCCCGCTCTCGCCCACGGGCCGCGACGTCGTCCGCGACTGGCTCGCGGGTCGGACCGCCCGCAGTGAGGCCGTCGAGCTCACCGGCGGCGACGAGGCCGACTTCGCGCTGGCGACGTACGTCGAGACGCACGACCCGGTCGAGCCCGTCGCGGAGGCGGTCGACGCGCAGGTCGCGGGCTCCGCCCCGCTCGGCGAGGGCCTCGGCGCCGACGACCCCCTCGGCGACGCGCTCGGCGCCGGCGACGGCCTCCGCTGAGTTCCGCGCCGCGGTTCGGCTCTCCTTCGACCCGTTTCAGGGAGTGAACCGTTCGACGAGTCCCGGATCCGGGAACTCAACGCCTAGCGACGCGTCGAACGTGGTCTCGTAGGCGGCCGCGATCGCCCGCGCGTACGCGTCATCTCCCGTCGCCGCGGTCGGCGCGGCCGCCACGTCGGGATCGGTCTCCGGTACGCGGACGACGCCGGACCCGTCGCCGTCGCGCTCCCCGTCGCTCTCACCGCCGGACCCCGCTCGCTCGACCGCGAGCGTCGCGTCGAGGCTCCCGCCGACGTCGGCGATCCGCCCGCGGAGCCGCTGGACCGCGTCGCGCCCGTGGGCCGTCGCCGGCCTGACGGCGACCGCGCGGTCGACGGTCGTGGCGGCCGCGACCGCCTCGTTCGACCCGACCGCCGCGGCGTCGACGACCACCGCGTCGTACGTCGTCGCCGCCTCGTCGATCCGCCGCTCCAGCTTGCGGGCGGCCTCCGCCGTCTTCGCCCGCGCGACGCGCTCGAACGGCGCCCTCGCGGGTATCGCGTCGACCCGTCCCGGCAGGTCCGGCGCGTCGCCCTCGTTCCCATCGCCTCCGCTCCCGCCGCCGAAACTCGACCGCTCGGCGCTCGCACCGGTCCCGGCGAGGGGGTACGCCGCCGCCGACAGCGCCGCGTCCGGATCCTCGGTGAGGAGCGCGGTCAGGTCGGGGTCGATCCGTCCGGAAACGTACTCGGAGAGTCCCTGCGTCGTGAACGCGGCGTCGACGACCGCGACGTCGTCGCCGTCGCGCGCGCCCATCGCCGCCAGCTCGACAGCGGTCCGCGTCGTCCCCGCGCCGCCGGTCGCCCCGACCAGCGCGAGCGTCGTCGCCTGCATGTGCCGCTCTCGCCGGAGGCCGTTTGTAAAAACCGCGAAGGCGAGCGGCGGCGCGGGCCGCGGGTCCGTCGCGCCTCCTACCCGTCTATCGCGGCCGCGACCGCGTCGGCGACGGCGTCGAGCTCGTCGTCCGAGAGGTCGGGTCGCTCGCCCGCCACCGCGTGGATCGGCGCGCCGCCGTCGCCCTCGAACCGCGGGACGACGTGGACGTGGACGTGCGGAACCTCCTGGCCGGCCGCCTCGCCGTCGTTGACGCCCACGTTGGCGCCGTCGGCGTCGACCGCCGCCTGAATCTGCGGCGTGAGCGACGCGACCGCGTCGAACAGGTCGCTCGCGAGGTCGGCGTCGAGGTCGCCGACGTGCTGCGCGTGCGACTTCGGAATCACGAGGGTGTGCCCGCGCGCGAGCGGGTTCGCGTCGAGGAACGCGAGCACGGCGTCGGTCTCGTAGACGGTGCGCGCCGGGATGTCCCCGGCGACGATCGAACAGAAGATACAGTCGTCGGACATACCCGAGCGATCGCTCGGGCGTCTCATCAAGGTTTCCCGGGGGGCTGCGGGCGTCGGGCGGGCTGACGACTCCGGACCGCCAACGGACCTATATCCGCCGCGCCGAAACGGCCGGTATGGACGACCGGCTCGAACGGGTCATCCGCCAGCAGCTCCGGAAGGCGGGCAAGCAGTTCGAGGAGGCCAGACGCGCCTACGCCGAGGGGCGCGACGACCCCGAGGGCGACGCGGCCGCGGCGGCGCGGTTCGGCCTCCCGACCGACGACGCCGGCGCGGCCCGAATCGTCTGTCGCCGCCACGCGGAGCGCCGAACCGTGCCGGTCGACGCCGAGGGGCGTCCCGCCTGTTTCGAGTCGGGTCACCCCGACTGCGAGGGGTGCGCCGAAGACGTCCGCGACGGCGTCGTCGAGACGTGGTGACCGCCGCGACCCGCGGGATATTTCGGCGGTAGCGCGACGAGCCCACCCGAACAGGTTTGTGTTCCGGGCCTCTGGTGAGGCGCATGAAACGGATCGGGGTCGTCGTCGCCCTCCTCCTCGTGGTCGGGATCGGCCTCGTCCTCTCCGGGTTCTTCGCCGGTGTCGCCGAGGAGCCGACGGTCGGCGACGTGGCGGACGACCGCCTCATCGAGGTCGACGGCGACTACCGGCTCTGGCCGTACACGAGTCGGAGCCGGACCGTCGAGGGGCGCACGCTCGCGATCAACGTGGTGTTCCACGCCGACGCGGCGGCGACCCGGGCCGCGATCGAGGGCGACGCGGCCGCGGACTGGCAGGAGACCGACCCCGGCGAGGCGGCGGCGACGGCGGGCGACGACCAGATCCGCGAGTTCGTCGGCCGCGACTGGCGGGACGCCCACAGCTCGCTCCGCTACTCCTACGTCGAGGGACCGACTGGCGGCGTCTGGCTCGCCGAGACGTTCGAGCTCCACGACGGGGCGTACCTCGGGGTCCGCGACCACCTCCGCGCGTACGAGTCCCCCGACGGCGCCTACACGGCGATACAGGCCCACGAGGAGTACTACGACTGGTTCCGGCTCCGGCACACCGTCCCCGACATCGACGCGCCCGCGACGCGGCTGGAAGACGAGTTCATCGAGTCGGGCCGCGCGAGCGACGTCCGCCGCGAGTACCGCGGCATCGACGGCGGCCGCAGCGACGGCTGGCTCTCCGTGATCGAACTGGCGGCGACCGCGGCGCTCGCCGGGGCGCTGCTCCGCCGGCGGACCCGCGAGGCGGCCGCCGACCTCCTCGGCCGGCTCCGGACCGACGCGGAGCGACACGCCGCGGCCGCGACGCTGGGGCTCGCGCTCGGCGTCGTCCTCGTCGGCGTCCGCTTCGCGGGCGTGACGCTGGAGGCGGCGCTGCCGGGCGTGTCGCCGAAGGCGATCGCGGCGCCGCTGTACCTCGTCCTCGCGCTCGGGCTGCCCGCGCTGGTCGTCTGGCGCGCCCCCCGGTCGGACCCGGCGGCGGCCTCGGTGGCCGTCGTCGTCGGCCTCGGCGGCGGCTTCGTCGCCGACTTCGCGGCGCTCGGGGTGGCGGTCCCGCCCGCCCTCGTCGTCCACCGGGTGGCGCTGCTCGCCGGGCTCGGCGTCGTCGCGATCGGGCGGGCGGCCGGGGACCGGCCGGTCGCCGTCGTCGGACTGCTGGCGTGGGCGATCGGGCTCGCGCTCCCGCTGGCGGACGTGATCTGATCGACAGGGGCCGCTCCGGACGCACGGGCGGTCCGTCGCACCGACGCGACACCTCGGCGCGGCGACAGCACAGAAGAGATATATCCGGCGACTGAAAACAGGGGGAAACGAACGGATGACGCGACCGATCAGTCGACGAGCGGCGCTCGCAGGGCTCGGCCTCGCGGCCGCCAGCGCCGGCTGTCTCGGTCGTACGGAGAACATCGCCGGACGGGACCCCCGCTCGCAGCTGACCCTGGAGATCAACACCACGCCGGCCGACGGCGACCCCAACGGGATCCGGATCGCGAGACAGCTCGAAGAGCACCTGACCGCGGTCGGCATCGACGTCCGACTCAACACCGTCGGACAGACCGACCTGTGGCGGAAGGTGCTCGTGAACCAGAACTTCGACCTCTACGTCGGGCAGTTCGTGGAGACGGAACCGTTCGATTCGGACGCGCTGTACGGGCTGACGCACTCGCAGTTCGTCGCGGAGCCGGGGTGGCAGAACCCCTTCGGGATCACGGAGATGGCGGTCGACGACCTGCTGGAGCGACAGCGCCGGACGGCCGGAAACGACCGGTCGGACGCCGTCGACGCGCTTCAGGAGACGGTGTGTGACCTCCAACCCTTCTCCGTCGTCGCGTTCCCCGACGCGCTCACCGCCGTCCAGGGGGCGCGGTTCGAGGGGTGGACCCAGGACCGCCAGCCGGTGTCGGTCACCGGACTCCTCGGCCTCGACGCCGTCCCCGACGCCGACTCGGCGGGAGACGGGGGGTCGGGCGGTGGCGACGCGACGGCGGACGACGACAACGCGACCTCGTCGGCGACGGCGGGCGGCGCGGACGGCGAGGGCGGGGCCACCCTCCGGCTGGTGACGACCGACGACCGCATCACGGAGAACTGGAACCCGATCGCCGCGGAGTACCGGAAGTACGGCACGTTCACCGGCCTGTTGTACGACCCGCTCGTCCGCACGGACGGCGAGTCGACCGTCCCGTGGCTGGCGGCCGACTGGGAGCGGCCCGGCGCCAACACCGTCGACGTCGCGCTCCGCGACGCCCGGTGGCACGACGGCGAGCCCGTGACGGCGAGCGACGTCGCGTTCACCTACCGGTTCCTCCGGGACACCTCGCTGGGGGGCGTCGAGACGGCGGTGCCGACGCCGCGGTTCCGCGGGCGGAGCTCCCTCGTCGAGGACGAGCGGGTCCTCGACGACGCGACGGTCCGACTCACCGTGCCCGACGTCAACGAGACGGTCGCCGCGCGGGCGCTCCGGGTGCCGATCCTCCCGGAACACGTCTGGTCCGAGCGGACCGACCCGGCGACGATCGGGGGCTTCGAGTTCGACTTCGAGACGACGCAGGCGGTCGTCACGAACAACCCCGAACCGGTCGGGAGCGGCCCGCTGCGGTTCGTCGAGGCGACAGCCGGGGAGTCGGTCGTCTTCGAGCGCAACCCCGACCACTTCCTCGTCCGTCCGGCGCCCGACGCCGACTCGGAGACCTCGGGGGGGACGACGGACCCGCGAGCGGGGATCCCGCCCCGGTACCACGGCAAGCCGGCGTTCGACCGGCTCCGGATCGAGGTGCTGCCGTCGGACATCTCGGCCGTGGAGTCGGTCGCCGAGGGGCTCGCGGACGCGACCGTCTCGAACCTCGGCCCCCAGTCGGTCCCGCGGATCGGCCGCTCGGACGACGCGCGGCTCGTGAGCGGCCGGTCGGCGGCGTTCTACCACGTCGGCTACAACGTGCGGCGGAGCCCGCTGTCGAACCCGCGGTTCCGGGCGGTCATCGCGCGGCTGATCGACAAGTCCGCGGTCGTCGACGAGGCGTTCGAGGGGTACGCGCAGGCGGCGGCCTCCCCGCTCGCGGCGTCGCCGGACGCGGTCCCCGACTCGCTGGCGTGGACTGACGGGACCGACCCCGTTCACCCGTTCTTCGACGACGAGGGATCGCTGGACGTCGAGGCCGCTCGCGCGGCGCTGCGGGATATCGGGTATCGCTTCGACAGCGAAGGGCGGCTGCTCTCGCGGGCGCAATGAGTCCGTTCCTCTCCGTCCTCTCGTCGGTCGTGGCGTGGGTCGGAGCGATGCTGGCCGCCGCGAGCGTCGCGGTGATCGGTCCCGCCCGGCTCCGGGAGACGTGGGACGGGCTCCGCGGGCGGATCTGGGACGCGCGTCGGGCCGTCGCGCTCGTCTGCGTGGTGCTTCTCGCCAGCGCGGTCGGCCGCCCGGCGCTGCTGGACGTCTCCAGGCTCTTCGGGATCCAGGCGACGGCGCTCATCTACGGGCTGGAGGGCGGTTTCGTCGCGTGGATCCAGGCGACGTTCGCGTCGCCCGCGCTGACCGCGTACTTCTCGCGGGTGTACGTGTACGGGTACGCGTTCCTCGTCGCGTTCCCGGCGATCGCGTACCTCGCGCTGCCTCGAACCGCGGATCTCAGGCGACTGCTCGTCGCGTACGCGCTCAACTACGGGATCGGACTGGTCCTCTACACGCTGGTGTTCGCGCACGGCCCGCGGAACGTGATGCCCGACATGGTGACGCCGCTGCTGTTCACCAACCAGCCGGACGTGATACTGCTCGCGAGCGAGGTGAACCAGAACTCGAACGTCTTCCCGTCGCTGCACACCTCGCTTTCGGTCACCGTCGGGACGTTCGCGGCCCTGACGCGCGACGAGTACCCGCTGTGGACGGCGGTCGCGGTGCCGCTCTCGCTGTCGGTCGTGATCGCGACGATGTACCTCGGCATCCACTGGCTCACCGACGTCGTCGCCGGCTTCGCGCTCGCGTTCGGCTGCGTCGCGCTCGCGTATCACCTCGTGGATCCCCGGGACGCCGCCGCAGAGCCGAGCGACGCGGGGGAGGGAAGGCGTTCCGGGTCCGAGCCCGCCGCGGAGGACTGATCGGCGCGCCCGCTCCCGCCGACCTCAGACCCCTTCGACGAGCCGTTCGAGCTGCTCCGGCGGGACCGCGCCCCGGGCGGCGTGACCGTCGTACGCGAACGTCGGGACGCCGGTGACGCCCTGCCGCCGCGCGGCGTCGAACATGTCGGTCACGCGCTCGCGGAGGTCGCCGTCGCCGAGCGCCTCGTCGACGACTTCGGGGTCGAGCCCGTCGGCGTCGGCGGCGATGTCCGCCAGCACGTCGCGGTCGCCGATGTCGCGCCCCTCCAGCCAGAGCGCGTCGAAGACGGCCTCGTCGAACGCGAGCCACGCGTCCGGCGCGGTCTCGCGCACGCGGACCGAGACGATCTGCGCGGGCAGCGAGTCGACGTCGGTCGCGAGCTCGAGTTGCATCTCGTCGGCGCCGTACTCCTCCTGAAGCCGGCGGACGTTCTCGCGCGCCTGCTCGTAGTACTCCTCGTCTTTCCCCGTGTCGGCGTCGTGATCGATCTCGCCGTCCGGCCCGCGCTGGCCCGCGCGGAGGTCGAACGGGTGCCAGTCGATGTCGAGCGGCTCCTCGCGCGTCTCCTGATAGTTCGCGAGCGACCGCCGCCCGAGGAAGCAGAACGGACAGACGTAGTCGGAGTAGACGGTGATCGCCTCGGGCTCGTCGGCGCCGGTCGCGGCGTCGGAGTCGGTTGCCATGTCCACGCTACGCCGCGGAGCCGAAAAGGTCGTTCGGCGACGGCAGGCGGCGTCCGAGAGAGCCGAGGATGACCGAACCACCACCAATTAATATCACTAAGTTGTATCCTCGCGTATGTCCGAGTACGACCCGGTCGATCCGCCGGTCGCGCTGACGGTCGCCGGCAGCGACAGCGGTGGCGGGGCGGGGGTTCAGGCCGACCTGGCGGCGATGCGCGCGCACGGCGTCTTCGGGGCGTCGGTCGTGACGGCGACGACCGCACAGAACACGCGCGGCGTCGAGGACGTGAACCCGCTCCCGGCCGACCACGTCGCGAGCCAGTACGCGGCGGTCGCCGACGACTTCGACGTCGCGGCGGTCAAAACGGGAATGCTGGCGACCGCCGAGGTCGTCGAGACGGTGACGGAGCTGGTCGCGGACTTCGACGCCCCGCTCGTCGTCGATCCCGTGATGGTCGCGGCGACCGGCGATCGGCTGCTCTCGCCCGCCGCGGAGGACGCCTACGAGGACCTGGTCGCGGCCGCGACGCTCGTCACGCCGAACGCGGACGAGGCCGCGGTGCTGACCGGCGACCCGGTGGAGACCCCGGCCGACGCCGAGGCGGCCGGGCGGGAACTGGTCGCGCTCGGCGCGGACGCGGCGCTGGTGAAGGGCGGGCACCTGAGCGAGGGGGCAGTCGGGGAGGACGTGGTCGTCGACACGCTCGTCCGCGCGGAGGGTGATTCGGAGTCCGGCGGCCCGACCGTCGACCGCTTCGAGACGCCACGGATCGACACCGATGCGACGCACGGCTCCGGCTGTGCGTTATCGAGCGCGATCGCGGCGCGGCTGGCGCGGGGAGAGTCGGTTCGCGGCGCAGTCGGCGCCGCCGTCGAGGAGATGACCGAGGCGGTCCGCCGCGGCTACGACGTGGGCGAGGGCCCGGGCGCGGTCAACCCGACCGTGCTGGGCGAGGAGTGAGCCGTCGAATCGGGAGGTTGTTTATAAATGGATGACAGCACGGTGAACGCCTTCAAAGCCCCAGTCGTTCGTTTATAAATGGTTGATTACGGATCGGCGACGAACAGCTCCAAAGCCCCAGCCGTGAGACGGGCGCACGCTCGCTGCGCTCCTCGGTCGCTCGTTTCACTCGCTCCTGCGGTGCTTGCGTCGCCTGCGCCCGCCTCACGGCTGCCCCTTTGAGTCCCACCCGCACCGCTCCGCACCGCACCTCTCACCTCCCCAGCCTCGTCGGCCTCCCTTCGGTCGGCCGACTCCCTCGCGCGTGCTCCTCGCGTCCTTCGGACGCTCGGAGGCACGCGCCACCGCATCGTTCATTTATAAATAATCGTCGCCGCCGGTGACGCTCATTTAAACCACCGCGTCGTCGCCTCGGCTGCTTATAAATACGCGAGCGGGACCATCAGCGCGACGCCGAGCGCGATCCCGCCGACGAGGACGGGCTTGCCGCCGCGCGGGAGGTCGGCGCCCGTTTCGAGCGCCTCGGGGACGAACTCCGAGAGGACGAGGTAGATCATCGCGCCCGCGGCGAAGCCGAAGCCGTACGGGAGGAACTCGCGGGCGTACCGCACGAACGCGAAGGCGATCACGGCGCCGATCGGCTGCGGGAGGCTGGAGAAGATCGACCACCACACCATCTTCCACTTCGAGACGCCCATCGCCCGCAGCGGGATCGAGATGGCCGTCCCCTCGGGGATGTTGTGGATCGAGATGGCGACTGTCATGAACACGGCGAGCAGCGGGACCGTGAAGCCGAACAGCGCGGTGCCGCCCGACAGCCCGAGGTCCGCGAAGGAGACGCCGACCGCGATCCCCTCCGGGAAGCTGTGGACCGTCAGCACGCCGAGAATCAGAATTAGCTTCTTGAAGTCGGCCTCCTCGTACTCCCTGGGATCGATCTCTGCGTCCACCAGCACCTCGTGCGCGAGGACGACGAGCGCGACGCCCGCGAGCATCCCGACCCCGATCTCGACGGGCGTCCCCTCCGCGAGCCCCTCTTGGACCAGTCCGAACAGCGACGCGGAGAGCATGATCCCCGACGCGAACCCCCACAGCGCCACGTTCCCGCGGTCGCTGATCGCCTCGAAGAAGAAGAACGGGAGCGCGCCGATCCCGGTCGCCAGCGCCGTGATCAGCCCGGCGACGAAGACGAACGCGTAGGCGTCGAGGGCAGTCATTCGTCGGCTGGTCGTACGCCGGTACCGCCCATAACTCCGGCGGGCGCGGCCACCGGCTGGGAACCGCGTCCCGGCCGCGCCGTTTGCGAGTTCACCCGAGCATCCGAACGAGGCTGGCGAGGAACAGGAGGAGAAGCAGCGCGACGAGCAGCAACAGCGCGGTGAGTTTCGCCCCGGGGACGGAGCAGCGCCCGTCGGACCGTACGTCGCCCTTCCCGAGACGCTCCCGCGGCCGGCTCGGCAAGGTCACGTTCGCGCTCCTTGGCCGGACCGCGACGGATCCGGGGGGTGACGAACCGCGACCGCATCGACATCGTTCGCGTCGGGCGCGGTCGACCCCTCGACGGTCGCGTTCCCCGCCGGAGCCGACTCGTTCGTCACCGTCTCCTCGTTCGGCGGGCTCGACTGGTCTCCCGCCTGATCGGTCGGCGTCGAGTCGTTTTCGTCCGTCTCGGTTTCGTTCGTCGCCGGCGTCGAGTCGTTTTCGTCCGTCTCGGTTTCGTTCGTCGCCGGCGTCGAGTCGTTTTCGTCCGTCGGCGGGACCGTGGCGTTCTGTTCAGTGGGTGGGACCGTGGTGTTCCCGACGGTCTCCGTGCCGTTCGCCGCCGCCGATGTCCCGTTCTCTCCCACAGCGGTCGTCCCGTTCTCGACAGGCACGGTCGCCACGGCGAACCCGCTTCCGCTCGACTCGTTGACCTCGCTCAGTTCCTCCGGCGTCTCGAACGTCGTCGTCACGTCGACGCCGGCCGAGAGGACCGCCACCGTGGCCCCGCCGGCGAACGCGACGCTCCACACCAACACGGCCAGCGCGACGAGCGCGACGAGCCCGCGGTTCGCGGGCATCAGTCCACCTCTCCGGCGGCGTCGGGGCGTGCTGTCGGCGTCCGTACCGGTGCCGACTCGTCCGGTTCCACGCGCTCTTCGCCCGTCGCGACCGCCGCCGAGTCAGTCCCGTCGGAATCCGCGTCGCTCTCGTCGGAACCCGCGTCGCTCTCGTCGGAATCCGCGTCGCTCTCGGAGACCCCGCCGTCGGCGGCCGTTTCCGACGCGTCGCCCTCCGACTCCGACGCGGCGCTCCGAACGCTCCGGTCGAGCACGCCGCTCGCCGGCACCCACGTCGCGAGCGCGCCGAACAGGAGCGTCGCGGCCGCGACCGCGACCGCGATCGCGGCGGCGCTCCGGAGCTCGAACGCGACGTACGCCGCGTACGGAGCGAAGACGGCGAGTACCGCCGCCGCGCCGCCGACCGCGTCGACCGAGATGCCGCCGGAACCGCTTGCGGCGGTCGCTGCGGCCGTCGGGGCGAGCTCGGACTCGGCTGCGAACTCGAACGCCGCCGTCTCGGCGTCCCCTCCGCCGACCGGCTCTCCGTCCGGATTCACCGTCGCGGTGGCCGGCGACTCCGCGCCGTCGCGGCCGCGGACGATCGACCAGACCTCGGTGACCGCGAGCAGGCCGAAGGGGAGCAGCACCAGCGCCACGAACCCGACCCGGGTGCCCGCGAACTGGATGACGTACCCGATGTACGGGATCGTCAGCGTCACCGCGCCCACGAGGCTCCCGGCCGAGACGAGCCCGGGATCCGGCCCCTCGTTGGCGTCGCCCATCGTCTCGAAGGCGAGCGCCCCGCCCTCGTCGACGACGTCGATCACGCGGTGTGTCACCGGCACCTCGCTCGTGCCCCGCATGAACGTGATCACGTCGCCCTCGGCGATCGCGGCCGGGTCGCGGTCGGCGACGATCACCACGTCGCCCGGCGCGATGGCGGGCGTCATGCTCGCCGTGAGCACGACGAAGCTCTCGTCGGCGCCGACGACCTCGGGGGCCGCGTACGCGGCGAACGGCGCGACGAGCGCGATCAACAGGACGATCCCGAGTACGTTCGCCGCGCGCTTCGTCCGTGGTGATGTGAGTATGGTTGTCATCAGTTCGCCTCCGTGTCGCCGTCTTCGCCGCCGTCGTTTCGACCGCTGCTGTTCCCGGACCTGCCTCTGTCTTTCCCGCCGGCACCGTCGCCGTTGCCGTTCCTGCTCTCGTCACCGTCTGGCGAAGTACCGCCGCCCTCCTCGGCTTCGCTGTTGCGGGCGCAGACGCTGACGGTGACGTTGCTGACCCCGTACCGCTTGCCGTTGGTGGGGTTACGCGGCGCGAACACGATCTCACCCGTCTCCGAAGCCACTGGGTCGATATCGACGCCCTCGGGGTCGCGGTCCGGTCCGCCCTTGATCGCCACGGAGCACATGTCCGGCCCCGGATTCCCGTCGGCGTCCCGAAGCCGGAACGCGACGCCGACGACCTCGCCGTCGTCCTTCGTCTCGACCTCGGTGATCTCGACCTCGTGCGGCCCCGCGCCGTTGAGGATCATCTCCAGCGACAGGACGTCGCCCGGCGCGGTCGACCCGCCGAAGTCGGCCTTCCCGAACTCGACGCACCCGGGGCAGTCCGCCTCCGACCCCTCGCAGACGACCCCCGCGAAGGGGTTCGCCCCCGGCGCGTTCGCCTCGGCCTCCGAGACGTGGCGGCACTGCTCGGCGTACAGCCGGACCGTCAGTTCGGTCTCCTTCCCACCGACGTCGGGCGAGTCGGCCGGGAGATACGGGGCGACCTCGACGACGATCGGACCGCCGTCGGGGTCGAGGCAACCGGCGTCGACCCGCCGCCCGGTCGCGAGGTCGCGCTCGACCTCGGCGAGGGGGCGGTAGCCGCCCGTCAGCGACTCGCCGTCGACGACGACCTCGACTTCGAGGGCGTCCCCGAGCGGGTCGCCGTCGGGGCATCGCGTCGCGAGCCACACCCGGACCGGGTTCGCCGACGCTCCGATCTCGAACCGCTCGGGTTCGGGGCGACCGTCGAACGTCGTCCGGTCGACCGCGAACGGACCGACGGTGACGGTCCCGTCCGTGGGGTCGCCGTCCACCGTCAGTCCGACCGCGCCGGCGCCGAAGGCGTTGTCCGGGAACGTCTCCCGGTCGGCGAGGTACGCGCCCGTGCCGAGGCCGCTCGCCATCCCGACCGCGCCGACGCCGCCGATCCCGGCGAGGAGCCGGCGGCGGCTCAGTCCGCTCGGGCGCCCCTTCTCCTCCTCTCCGGGAGTCATACGCCGCCTCCGGCGGTGTCGCCCTCCACGTTCGTCTCGAAGGGGTTCCCCTCGGAGCCGCACTCGTCGGCGGCGAACTGCACGATGAAGTCGAGCGCGCCGCCCTGTCCGGCGTTGCCGCCCTCGCCGGTAAACTCCCACTCGACGGTCAGACAGCGCTGCTCGCCGGGGGCGAGGCAGCCGTCGCCGAGCAGGCCCGGGCGCAGTTCGACGCCGTCGGCGAGCGCGGACCCGTCGATGTCCGCGAGCGTCTCGTCGGCGATCAGTTCGCCTGCGCTCGCGAACTCGCCCTCCGCGCCGCCGCAGCTGCCGACGCCGAATATCCCGGTATCCTGTCGGACCGTGAGCGCGATGCGCTTCGCGAGCGCGGCGCTCGCGTCGTCGGGGTCGTCGAGCCCGGGATCGATCCGCAGCCACACGCGGGCGGTGTCCTCCGGGTCTTCGAGCCGAAGCCCGACGCTCGCCGTCCCGTAATCGCCCGGCAGCGCGTTGTCGACGTCGACGAGCCGGACCCCGGCCGCGCCGACGTCGTCGACGGCGCCGACCGGGCTCGAACCGACGGCCGTCCCGTTCTCCGTGCGCCGCCACCCGACGAGCAGGTTCAGCGGCGTGTCCGTCTGGGCGTACGTGTAGTCCGTGTACTCGTCCCAGTTGTCCGTCCCCGTCCGCCGTCCGGAGGCGGCCCCGAGGGTCGCGAAGCCCACGGCTCCGGCGCCCGCGAGTGCCTCCCGCCGCGTGAGTCCCGATTCTTTCTGTGTCATTGTGTGTCGTCGCGGCTCCGGACGGCCGTTTCGTCGGTTCCCTCTCCCTTCTCGTCTCTCCTACCCTCACCGCGGTCGTATGTATGCGCGACCTACTCGGCCGGTCCGGCGTCCGTACCCGATGGTACGAGGATCGTACCCGGCCGCGCTCCTCCGGTTCGGCGTTCGCGCCGTCCGGCGCGTCCGCCCCGTACCCCGGCGGGATCTCCGGCGCTCAGGCGGGGGTCAGCTCCGGACCCGAGCCGTCGTTGTGGCGCGCCTGCTCGGTGTAGAAGCTGAGGTCGAAGGCGAGCGTATCGCCTTGGATCTCGTTGCCCACCTCGAGGGGAAGCTCCCACTCGAGTGCGACGCAGTGCATCACGCCGTCGCCGCGGAACGCGTCGCGGTCCGGGTCGTCCGCCGGGTCGCTGAGCTCGTCGTACAGCGTCGCGCGGTTGCCGTCGAGCGGGATCCCGTCCCCGTCGGCGAGCTCGGCGAGGACGTTCGCGAGCGTGTCCTCCATGATGACCTTCTCCTGCGTGGCCTGCGCCGCGAGGTTGCCGAACACCGTCGGGATGTTCAGCGGGTCGTCGAGGTCGTTGAAGAACAGCGGGTCGCCGCCCGTCCCGCCGGCGGGGCCGGCCATCGATTGGAGCGTGCTCGCGCTGCCGTCGACGTTGATCGTGAACAGGTCGGTCGCGGGGCTCGGCGACGCCGCGCGGGCGTCGTCGGCCGCCGCGGTGGGCGAGGAGAACGTCGTCGAGCCCGTCCCGTTGAACGACTCGCCGTCCGAGAGGACGATGTTCTGCTTCGCGACGCCGGTCCGGCCGTTCGCGTCGAGTTCGGCCTGCGCGTCGTCGACGCCCTCGCCGATGTACGTGCCGGTCGCGATACCGCCGCCGCCCGCGAACGGGTCGGGGTTCCCGTCGCCGTCGGACGGCGTCGAGCCCGCGCCGCCGCTCACGACGTTCGCGAGCTTCTGCCGCAGGTTCGTCAGCGCGCCGTCGACCACCGAAAGGTCGTCGGTCAGGGGCTGTAAGATCCCGGTCCGGGGTTCGTTGTCGCCGCCCTTCTCGCCGTCGAAGTACGCGACGCCGACCTCAACGTCCGCGTTCGAGCTCTGGAGGAAGTCGATGAACTGCCGGGTGCCGAGCTCGACGAGGTCGATCTTCGTCGTCTCGCCGTAGGTGGTCCCGTTGATCGCGATGTCGTCTCCGTTCACCACGCCGCCGAACTGGTCGTACAGCATCGAGCCCGAGAAGTCGAGCGTCAGCATGATGTCGACCGGCTCCGCCGGGTCGTAGACGTTGTCACAGTCCTCGTCGTACCAGAGGCGCGCCTCGATGGCGTCGCCGAGGTCGCCCATGTTGTCCGGGTCGACGAGCAGCTCGGGCTCGGTTTCGGTGCCGCCGTCGTCGTCGACGTTGGCCGCCTGCATCCAGATGTAGCCGGGGTTGTCACAGAGGTGGAGCGAGAAGGTGATCTCGCCTGAGTCGCCGGGCTTCACGTCGGTGAGCTGAACCAGCGTCTCCATCTCCTCGCCCGTGACGGGGTCCGTGCCGAAGTCGGCCTCCGACAGCGGCGGGATGTTCTCGCAGGTCAACACCGGGAGGTTCGCCCCGTTGCTGTCCGTGTCGTCCTCGTCCGGGAAGTCGCTGTACTTGAACACCTCGTCGTCGATCTGGACCGACTGCTCGCCGTCGCCGTCGTGGTCGGGGTGCGCGCTGACGAACTGGCGCCCCTCGCCGAAGTCGTAGGTCTGCTGCCAGTCGACCAAGAGGTCGAGCTGGCCGGCGGTCAGCTGGTTGCCCTCGAACGACTCGGTGTCGTTGAAGTACGCCGTGGTCCCGAGGCCGGCGCCCGCGGAGGCCACGCCGATCGCGCCGAGGCCCGCTAGCATCTTGCGCCGCGACAGTCCGATCGTGTCGAATTTCTCGTTCTCTGTCATGATTGTGAATCCCCGAGGGGAGTCCCACCGACGGGGTCGAACCGTCGTCCCGGCCGCCCGCGCGGGTCCGGAGTGGGAGGCGATCACGCCGCTTCGAGCGGCGTCGTCAGCACGTCAGTCGCTGAACTCGATCGCGTTCGCGCTGCTGTAGAAGTCCGGCCCCAACGAGGGGTCGACGTTGACCTCCGCGATGGGTCCCTCGCCGCCGGTGCTGCCGTACCCGAGCAGCCGGAACGTCGAGTTGATGTCGCTGTTCGGAATCCCGAACACGACCGTGTTCCCGACCTTCGCCGCCGAGAAGCCGGCCGGAAGCGCTTCGGTCGCGCCGTAGCTCCCGCCGTTGTTCGGCTGGTATCCGAACGGCGCGTCCGGGAACCCGGCGTTGGGCTGCCAGATGAGCTGCCAGTCGTGGGTGCCGTCCGCGTCCGCGTCGACCGCCACCGGGAGATTCGTGCTGGAGTAGTCTGCCGTGTCGAGGAAGTCCACCCCGTCGCCGTCGTCGGCGAAGGCGAAGCTCAGAACGGTCTGATTCTGGCCGAACGAGACGCTGGTGTAGACGTTCCCGTCGGTGGGGTTGCCGAGGGTCTGGCCCTTCCAGTCGTTGTCGTACGCGGTGACAACGGTCTCGTCGACGCAGGGGTTGTGCGTCCCGTCGTTGTGCCGCGACTGGACGGCGAAGAACTCGAAGTCGAAGGCGACCGAGTCCGTCTGAATCTCGTTCTCGACGCTCGTCGGGACGACCCACTCGAAGCAGACGCACTGCTCCGCGACGTTCGGCTCTCCATCGAGGAACGGTTCGGTGACGCCCTCGAACGCGGGACGGTCTGCGAGCGCCGCGCCCGTGTCGCCGTCGCCGGAGAGCGGGACGCCGGCTTGGAGCGCGAGCATTACCTCCGCCAGCGAGCCGGAGACGATCTCGTCGCCCTTCTCACCGTCGGGAGTACAGTACGAGACGGTCACCTGCATCGCGTCCGCGAGCTCGCCCTCGTCGAGCGAATCGTCGTCGTCCATCTCGGGTTCGGACTGCCCGTTCTCCGCGTTCGCGGTCAGCTCGCCGCACATCCACATGTACGCGGGGTTGTCGACGATCGAGAAGCAGAACTCGCCCTCGCCGGAGTCGCCGGGCTTCAGGTCGGAGACCTGGATGCTGAGGGGTTCTCCGTCACCGCCGCCCATGACGTTACCGTCGATGAACGTTCCGGGCTCGGTGGAGTACTGCGCGTAGCTGCCCTGGTCCTCTGAGTAGTCGACGTGGACGAACAGGTCCAGCGAGCCCGCCGTCAGCGTGTTGTCCTCGAACGTCTCGGTGTCGTTGAAGTACGCAGTGGTGCCGATGCCCGCGCCAGCGGAAGCCACGCCGACCGCACCGAGTCCGACCAGCATCTTGCGCCGCGATAGTCCGATTTTGTCGTCGTTCATTGTGTATCATCCCCGAAGGGAACTCCCGGCGGCGGTCGCGAACCGCCGCGTCGGCCGCCCGAAGGCGCCGAGCCGGGAACCGGACGTATCTCGTCGTCCGGGGCCGCGCTGCTCCGAGGAGCTAGCTCGAGTTGCTCACGTTGCCGGTGCCGTTGGGTGCGGGACCGGGGCTGGTGCTGTTCACGTCGGTCCCGTTGAACGCCACCTGCGGATTGTCGTTGTGCCGCGACTGCTCGGCGTAGACGGCCAGATCGAAGCTCACGGAGTCGGTCTGGATCTCGTTGCCGACCTCCGCCGGGAGCGTCCACTCGAAGCCGATGCACTGCGTGGTCGCGCCGGGGTACGGCTGGCGGCCCTCCTCCTGGCGGTTGCCGTCGAGCGCCTCGCCGTCGGCCAGCTCCGCGAAGACCTCGCTCATCGTGCCGGAGAGGATCTTCTGCTCGCCCGCGAGGACGATCTGCGCGATCTCGGCGTAGACGGTGTCGAGGTCGGCCGGGTCGGGCGCGACGAAGGCGTCGTCTGGCGAACTCGCGAGGCTCTGGAGCAGCGAGGTGTTCGCGCTCCCGAGGGCGATCGTGAAGATGCGGATGCCCGCGTTCTTCGCGGCGTCCGCCGCGGTGTTCGCGGCGCTGGCGCTGGAGTTCCCGTCGCTCAGCAGGATCATCACTTTTGAGGCGCCGGGGGTGGCGTTGCTCCCGTTGAGGAGTTCGTCCGCACCAACGTCGATACCTAGGTCGATGCTCGTGCCGCCACCGTCGCTGTAGGCGTTGATGGCGTCCTTGACGGCCTGGTAGTTCGTGGTCAGCTCCTGGTCGAGCGACGCGGAGCTGTTGAACGAGATCGCGGCGGCCTCGTCCGGGGCAGAGAGGTTGTCGACGAACCCGTTCGCGGCGGCCTGGAGGTCGTCGATCGAACCGCTCATCGAGCCGGAGACGTCGCTGACCAAGGCGACTTCCAGCTCCTGCTGCTGTCCCGTGCCCGTGGGCTCGTACACGTTGTCGCAGTCCTCGTCGTACCAGACGCAGACCTCGATGGCGTCCGCGAGCTCGCCGATACCGTCGGCGTCTTCGCCCTCGTCTTCCATCTCGGGCTCGGACTGCCCGTTCTCCGCGTTCTCGGTCAGCTCGCCCGCGAGGTAGAGGAACGCGGGGTTGTCACAGATGTGGATGCTGATCGTCACTTCGCCGGAGTCGCCGGGCTTCACGTCGTCGAGCGTGAAGATCGGGATCCCGTCGCCGTTGACGAGGTACTCGTCCGCCTCGGGCGAACAGAAGTCGAAGTCGTCGTCCATAACGAGGTCCTCCCACGCCTGCATGTCCGCGGGGCTGGGCGCCTGATCGAGCAGGTACCGGCCGTCGCCGAGGTCCTCGGCGTCCGGGTAACCCATGTCGACGACGTCGTCCAGACGGCCGGGGCCGCCGAGGTACGTCGACTTGTAGTCGAGCTTGAGGTCCAGTTCGCCCGCGGTGAGCGTGTTGTTGGTGAACGACTCGGTGTCGTTGAAGTACGCCGTGGTACCGAGTCCCGCGCCCGCGGACGCGACGCCGACCGCGCCGAGGCCCGCGAGCACCTTGCGCCGCGAGAGTCCGATTGTGTCGTTTGTGTCTTGGCTCATGATTTCTCCCCCGACTCGCCCCCCGTCCGCGCTGGGCTGAACCGAATCGGTTACTCTCCCCTCCGAGGGATACCGACGTAGTTACGCGCTCCCACGCCACCGCCGAACGCCCGATTCCAACCGATAGAACGTCTCATGCCGCGGGTCAAAGGAGGCGTTCGACCGGCGGTCCGGCGTCCCTACTCCGACTGATCTCGACCGTAAGCGGTCCGTACCGCCGCCCGCGAACGCGGCACGCAGACCGTACTCGTCGGGGCGAATCCGACAGGAGAGTCGTACCTTCGCCCCTCATCGGCGGCTCCCCCGGGCAGCGAGCCCATACATATAGCCTCGTCAGTCGCACAGGGTGACAGAATCCGGACGCCGCCGAGCGCGGCCGCCCAGAGCCCCATCATGAAACTCCGAAACGACGTCCTTCCGGCCGAACAGGTGTATGCCATCCTCGCGAACGAGCGCCGACGGCGCGCCATCGAACAGCTCGGCGCCGTCGGCGGGACGGTCTCGGTCAACGAGCTGTCGACGCTCGTCGCGGGCCGCGAGACCGGGGAGAGCCCGCCGCCGACGCGCTGCCGCGAGAGCGTGTACACGTCGCTGGTCCAGACGCACCTGCCGAAGCTGGCGGACGCGGGCGTGATAACGTACGATCGCGACTCCCAGACGGTCGAACTCTCGCGCCGCGCGCGCGACGTGCGGCTCTACACGGAGATCCTCGCGCCCGGCGGCGCGACGTGGTCGGAGCTGTACCGCGCGCTCGCCGTGGGATCGCTGACCGTCGTGCTCGCCGCGCTCCTCGACGCCCCGCTCGTCTCGGCCGTCGACCCGGTGCTGTGGACCAGCCTCGCGCTCGGCGCCTTCGCCGCCGCCAGCGCGGTCCAGCTGTGGGTCAACCGGTTCTCGGTGCTGCGCCAGCTGCGCCCCCGGCGATCCGACCAGAAACGCTGACCCGCCCGGAAAAACGGCGATCCGCCTGGAAAAACAGTCCTCGTCCTGCCCCGCCGCTCCGCCCCCTCCGCCGCTACTCCTCGGCGGTCGCGAGCGACGCCGGCAGCCGGAGCTCGAACAGCCGGGCGTCACAGCCCGCGCAGCGTCCGGCGACGGCGTCGTAGCTGGAACAGCAGGACTCGACGACCCGCTCTTCGAGCGCCACCTCCCCGGCACAGGTGGGACACTCCTCGACGAACAGCCGCAGGGCGCCGAGCACCGCGCTCCGGTCCGCGAGCGGCAGGGTCCCCCAGTCGTCGCGGGTCGCCGTCAGCACGCGGTCGGCCGCGACGTCCGCCCTGAACGCCGCGCGTGACTCCCAGTGGCCGATCCGCTCCCCGTCGGCGTACGCGAACGCCGCGCCGCCGCGCCACTCGATCGACAGCGCGTCGCGGTCGAGCCCGGTGAGTTCCGCGAGATCCCCGAGGTCGTCGCGGGCGTCCCGGCCGCGGGCGTCCCGGTTCCCGTCGCCGTTCGTCTCGCCCGTCTCGCCGCGGACCGACGCGCGCCACGCCGCGGCGAAGTCGGGCGCGAACGCGAAGTCGTCGCCCGCCGGCGTCTCGACGAGGGCACCGGTCCCGAGGAGGTACTCCTCGGGGTCGACGTCGCCCGTCGGACGCGCGTCCCGGCCCGCCACGCCCGGCGCCTTGCCGAACAGCGCGAGGACCCGCTCGGGGAGGTAGCGCTTCGTGAGTTCGGGCGTCCCCGGAACGAGGTAGCCGCGGAGCCAGATCGCCGCGAGCGAAGCGACGAACACCCCAGCGCCGAGGCCCGGGCCGACCAGTCCGCCCGCGGCGAGCGCCGCGCCGACGGCGATACAGACGTTGACCGCTGTACAGGGGAGACAACGGTTCGCGCCGGTGTACTCTGGTCGGCGGAGGCGGTCCAGCGGTCGGCGGCCGGCGCGTTCCGCCGGCCGGTCCGGCGCTTTCGTGTCGTGTGACGTAGTCATCGCCGGTCGTTCGCGCCGAACGATCGTATGTATGGAGTCCCTACCGTCGGGCCGGCGGCCGCAGAACCCGCTGTCCTCCCTGTAACCGATCAACACGGTAGGCGGTTAAACCCTCGAAGAGCGCGAGTTCAGAGACATACCGCCGACGCCGACGCGACATATTTCGCCGGGCGTCTATTCTCGAAGGTTATAGAAAATAATATGTCTTTCGGTACCAATTAACGAAGTAACCGCTTTTATGAGTCTCCCATGACGCCCCAACTCAAGACGCCAGCACGGGTTCCAGACGACGAGGAGGGGCCGTCTCGCGACGAGATATTCACCGCGCTGAGTAACCGGCGGCGACGGAACGTGATCAAGTACCTGAAACGGGCCGGCGACGACGCCCGCGTCAGAGACATCGCCGAGCAGCTGGCGGCGTGGGAGAACGACCTCGAGATCCCAGAGGTGACGTACAAGCAGCGCAAGCGAGTGTACACGGCGCTTCACCAGTCGCATCTGCCGAAGCTGGCGGCGAGCGGGTTCATCGAGTACGAGTCCGACCGGGGGCTGGTGTCGCTCACCGACGAGAGTCGGCAGCTGGAGGTGTACCTCGAGATCGTCTCGGACAACGAGATCCTCTGGAGCGAGTACTACGTCGGGCTCGCGGTCGTCTGCGGACTGCTGGCGGCGGCGGCGTGGGTCGGCACCGTCCCGTTCGGCTCGGTGTCCGGGTACGCGTACGCGCTGCTGTTCGCGCTGCTGTTCGGCGTCTCCGGGCTGATACACCGGACAATAACGCGTCGCAACCGGGTTGAATAGCGCCGTCCCGTCGCGGCGTTACACCCGCAGGGTTTTAGCCGCGCACGGCGGGAGTACGGACATATGGCAACGGGGATCGTCGGGGAGTTCCTCGATCTCAAGGCGGAGACGGACGCGGACGTCCTCGCGATGCAGTGCGGCGACTTCTACGAGTTCTTCGCGGACGACGCCGAGCTGGTCGCCGACGAGCTCGACCTGAGCATCTCACAGAAGTCCTCCCACGGCTCGTCGTACCCGATGGCGGGCGTGCCCCTCTCGGAGCTGACGCCGTACGTGAACGCCCTCGTCGAGCGCGGCTACCGCGTCGCGGTCGCGGACCAGTACGAGACCGACGGCGGCGACCACGCCCGCGAGATCGTCCGGGTCGTCACGCCCGGTACTGTCCTCGAGACGAGCGACGACGACGCGCGCTACCTCGCCGCGGTCGTGCGGGACGAGGGGAACGATTCCGACGCCGACAGCCCCTACGGGCTCGCGTTCGCCGACGTGACCACGGGGCGGTTCCTCGCGACGACGGTCGACGACGGCGGCGATCTGCGCGCCGAGCTGTACCGGTTCGACCCCGCGGAGGTGCTCCCCGGGCCGCGCGTCCGCAACGACGACGAGCTGCTCGAGGCGGTCCGCGAGGACCTCTCGGGACGCGTGACCGCGTTCGACGCGGAGGCGTTCGCGACCGGCCGCGCGCAGCACGCCGTGCGCGAGCAGTTCGGCCGGGAGACGACCGACAGCGTCGGGCTCGACTCCGAACTCGCGGTCCGGGCCGCGGGCGCGGTCCTCTCGTACGTCGAGGAGACGGGCGCGGGCGTGCTGGCCTCGATGACGCGGCTCACCGCGGACGGCGCCGACGACCGCGTCGACGTCGACGCGACCACCCAGCGCAACCTCGAGATCACGGAGACGATGCGGGGCGACGCCGACGGCTCGCTGTTCGACACGGTCGACCACACCGTCACCGCAGCCGGCGGCCGGCTGCTCCGCGAGTGGCTCACCCGGCCGCGACGCGACCGCGAGGCGCTCGCGGCCCGCCTCGACGCGGTCGAGGCGCTGGCGTCCGCGGCGCTCGCCCGCGACCGGGTCCGCGAGGTCCTCGGCGACGCCTACGACCTCGAACGGCTCGCGGCGCGCACGACGAGCGGAAGCGCGGGCGCGCGAGAGCTGCTTTCCGTCCGCGACACGCTCGCGCTGCTCCCGGACCTCGCCGACGCGATAGGGGGGACCGCCCTCGCCGACTCGCCCGCGGCGGCCGTCCTCGACCGCGTCGACCGCGAGCGGGCGGCCGCGCTCCGCGAGGAGCTCGCCGAGGCGCTCGCCGAGGACCCGCCCAAGGCGAAGACGGGCGGCGGGCTGCTGAAGGCGGGGTACGACGGGGAGCTCGACGAGCTGATCGAGCGTCACGAGGAAGTGAAGTCGTGGCTCGACGGCCTCGCGGAGCGCGAGAAGCGGAAACACGGGCTCAGCCACGTCACCGTCGACCGCAACAAGACGGACGGCTACTACGTCCAGGTGGGGAAGTCGGTTGCCGACCAGGTGCCCGAACACTACCGGGAGATCAAGACGCTGAAGAACTCGAAGCGGTTCGTCACCGACGAGCTCGCGGAGAAGGAGCGGGAGGTCCTCCGCCTGGAGGAGGCCCGCGGCGAGCTGGAGTACGACCTGTTCGAGGAGCTGCGCGAGCGCGTCGCCGAGCGCGCCGAGCTGCTCCAGGACGCCGGGCGGGCGGTCGCCGAGCTCGACGCGCTCGCCTCGCTCGCGACCCACGCCGCCCGGCGGGACTGGACGCGCCCGGAGCTGACGACGGAACGCCGGCTCGACGTCGAGGCCGGGCGCCACCCCGTCGTCGAGGGGACGACCGACTTCGTCCCGAACGACCTCCGGCTCGACGCCGAGCGCGGCTTCCTGATCGTCACCGGGCCGAACATGAGCGGGAAGTCGACGTACATGCGGCAGGCGGCGCTGATCCAGCTGCTCGCGCAGGCGGGCTCGTTCGTCCCCGCCCGCGCGGCCGAGGTGGGGCTCGTCGACGGCATCTACACCCGCGTCGGCGCGCTCGACGAGCTGGCGCAGGGCCGGTCGACGTTCATGGTCGAGATGCAGGAGCTGTCGAACATCCTCCACTCGGCGACCGCGGACTCGCTCGTCATCCTCGACGAGGTCGGCCGCGGCACCGCCACCTACGACGGCATCTCCATCGCGTGGGCGGCGACCGAGTACCTCCACAACGAGGTCCGCGCCCGGACCCTCTTCGCCACCCACTACCACGAGCTGACGACGCTGGCCGACCACCTCCCTCGTGTCGCGAACGTCCACGTCGCCGTCGACGAGCGCGACGGGGAGGTGACGTTCCTCCGCACCGTCCGCGACGGCCCGACGAACCGCTCGTACGGGGTTCACGTCGCGGACCTCGCGGGCGTCCCCGACCCCGTCGTCTCGCGCGCGGACGAGGTCCTCGACCGGCTCCGCGAAGAGAAGGCCATCGAGGCCCGCGGCTCGCGGAGCGGGGGGAGCGGCGACGGCGCGGGCCCGGGCGACGGCGACACAGGGGGCACACAGCAGGTCGTCTTCGACCTCTCGTCCGGATCGTTCTCGGAGGGCGCTGACGCCGACGGGAGGTCGGCGGCCGACGCCTCGACCTCGGAGGCGGGTCGAAACGGAGCGACCGCCGGATCGACGTCGCCCGGTTCCGACGCAGCCGCGGAGGCCGCGGGCGACTCCGTCGAGACCACGGAGGCCGCGGCGGCCGACCGGCTCGACCCCGAGACCCGCGCCGTGATCGAGGAGCTGAGCGACGTCGACGTGGCGTCGACCCCCCCGGTGGAGCTGCTCTCCCGGGTCCAGGAGTGGCAAGAGCGGCTCGACTGACCGCGGCGCGGGACGGACGCGGGTGCGTCTGACGTAAGAACTAATGTCTAACCTCGTCGTGTGGTGTGTATGGGCATCATGAGCAAGATCCTCGGCGGAAGTGGGAGCCGCTCCGTCGACGATTACGTCGAGCTCGACGCGGACGACTTCGCCGACGCGCACGCGGAGACGGGCACGCAGGTACACTTCGCCGAGATCGGCGACCAGAGCGACGTCATCCCGATCAAGGACGCGGTGTACGACGGCGACTTCGTCATCGCGGACATCACCCGCCACTCCACGTCGGACCGGACGATAGAACACGTCTACGACGAGCTCCGTCAGGTGGTCCAGGAGGTCGACGGCGACATCGTCCAGAAGGGCGACGACCAGATCATCGTCACCCCGACCGGCGTGAAGGTCTCCCGGCAGAAGCTGTAAGCGCCGCGGTCCGGCGGTCTCGGTCCGCCTCTCGGTCCGTCGTCGCGCTTTTCCACACCCGATTCGGTCCCACCGGTCGAACCGTGTCATATATGCCGTTCTCCCGCCCACGTAGAGTCGAATGGACGAGCCGGTCCTGCTGACGGGCGCCGGCGGACGGGTGGGACAGGCCATCCTCCGCGGTCTCGGCGACGAGTACGACTGGCGGCTCCTCGACCGCGAGCCGCTCCCGGCCGCGAAGGTGCCCGACGGGGTCACCGACGCCGACCGGTACGTCGCCGACATCACCGACGAGCGCGCCGTCCGCGAGGCGGTCGGCGACGTCGGCGCGGTAATCCACCTCGCCGGCGACCCCCGGAAGACGGCGCCGTGGGACTCCGTCCTCCGGAACAACATCGACGGGACGCAGGTCGTGATGCGCGCGGCCGCCGACGCGGGCGTCAAGCGGTTCGCGTTCGCCTCCTCGAACCACGCCGTCGGCGGCTACGAGACCGAGGACCGCACGCCGGACCTCTACCGCCCCGAGGACGACTACCGGCTCGACGGCAGCGAGCTCCCCCGCCCCGGGAACCTCTACGGCGTCTCGAAGGCGGCCGGCGAGTCGCTCGGGCGCTTCTACCACGACGAGTTCGGAATGAGCGTCGTCTGCGTCCGCATCGGCAACCTCACGAGAGACCACCCGCCCCGCGAGTACGAGCGCGGGCAGGCGATGTGGCTCTCGCACCGCGACTGCGCGCACCTGTTCGACCGCTGTCTCCAGGCCGAGTACGGTTACGAGATCGTGTACGGCATCTCGAACAACGACCGTCGCTACTACTCCATCGAGCGCGCCCGCGAGGCGCTCGGCTACGACCCCGCCGACAACTCCGCCGACTACACCTTCGAGGGCAAACCCAAGTCCGACAGCGACACCGAGACGAACGGCGGTCGCTACGACGGCGACTCGTTCGCGTCGGACGCCGATCGGCCCGCACCCGAGTCGCCCGCCGAACCCAACTTCCCCGCCGACCCGGACGACGCCTGACCGGCCCGAAGCGCTCAGAACAGCCCGTCGACGTCGTGTCGCTTCCGCGCCTCCCGATCGACGTGATCGCCCAGCCGCGCGGCCACCTGCGGCCGCGCGTCCGGCGTCCGGAGGTACGCGAACAGTAGTTCCGCGAATTCGGTTTGTCCCGTCCCGCGCTCCTCGCGAGCGAACTCCGCCGCTCTCGCGAGCGTAGCCGGGTCGCCCGGCTCGCCACCCCTCGCGAGCGCCGGCCCCGCGAGCCCGGCCGCGTCGAGCGACAGACCGCCGAATTCCGGCGTCTCGTCGTCGATACGGACCCGTGGCGCGGTCGCCGAACCCGTGTCTCTCGGAGCCGCAGCGAGCCGCTCCGCCCACTCTCGAACGGGACCAAGCGCGACCCCGCGCGGATCGGAGACGCTCGCCAGCGCCGCGACGGCGTCGGCCGCGCGCTCCGTCGCCCCGGACCGGTCGCCGTCGCTCGCGCGGTGCGCCGCCGCCGCGGTCGCGGCCAGCCCCCGGAGCAGTCGCTCGACGTCGTCGCTGTCGTCGCCGTCCGATGGTTGCCGTTCACCTTCCCAGACGTCGCGGGCGGCGAGGAACTGCCCCTCGTTGAACAGCGCGGCGCCGGCGGTGATCACGACTGACGCGGAGAGCGGCTCGCGCGCGCTCCGGTCCGGATCGGAGTCGCGGTCGGTCACGCCTCGGGGTCGACGGCGGCGAGTGATAAATGCCGAGTTCTGGGGTCGACAAGGCGGAGGGGGAAGCGTCAGCGGGGAAGCGGAGGGGGAAGCGGAGGGGGAAGCGTCAGCGAGTGCGTCGGTCGTCGCCCGTGCCGGACACGTCAGGCCTCTCGGACGGCGCCGTCGTCGTCCGGCAGGCGGAACGTCCGGTCGACCGCGGTCGGGTAGCGCCGGTGAAGCGCCGCGCCGGCGACGGCGCCGCAGAGGGCCGCCAGCGCGACCGCGGCGGCGATCGGGAACGAGAGGCCGGCGACCGTCGCCACCGGCAGCGCCGCGAAGGCGATCATCGCGCCGCACGACGGGAGCGGTTCGGCCGGGTGCGGCGTCGCGTGCGGGTCAGGGTGGTCGGGGTGGTCGGTGCGTCTGGAGGGGGATCGGTCTGCGTTCATCGACGGATGTGGATCGTGGCGCGAGGCGTGCGCCTCGCAGTTGGCGTCGGTTCGGCCGCCGGCGACCGCACCGCGCGGTCTCCGGGCGGCGAAGCGGGGTCTCGGGGCGCCGGGGAGAAGACGGCGCTCGCCGCGGCGGACGAGCGGGCCGTCCCCGCGTCGGGGTCACGCGGCGACGGCGCCGAGGAGAGCGGCGACCGGTCCGCGGGCCCGTTTCCGGACGCTCCGGCGGGGGGCGAACGTCGGGGTGGGATCGCGGACGATCATGGTATCGACCCGGCGGTGGGGGACCGGCCGGGCGTGGTACCACCGACAGACGGAACCGAGTTAATAGTTGTTCGTGTGTGCGAAGCAATAGCGTGCTCTCCCCGTCGCCCCGATCCGGCCGACCGGAGCGCCCACCAGTACACTAAGGGGGGCGGAGCGTGTATCGACGACAGACGTGTCCAGTAGCCTGCTGCCGGTGATCGCGGTGATACTCGTGTCGGGGCTCGCCGTCCAGCTGCTCGCTCACCGGCTCCGGGTGCCGAGCGTCATCTTCTACCTCGCGATCGGGGTGGTGTTGGGGCCCGAGCTGCTGGGGTTGGTCACGCTGGAGACGTTCGGCGACGGACTGGAGATCATCGTCGGACTCAGCGTCGCGATCATCGTCTTCGAGGGGGCGTTCGCGCTCCGGATCGACCGGATCCGGCGCGCGTCGACGGTGTCGCTCCGGCTGGTGACGATCAGCGCGGTCGTGATGTTCCTCGGCACCGCGGCGGCGGTCCGCGCGTTCACGGACGGCACGTGGGAGATCGCGCTGCTGATCGGCGCGCTGCTGGTGGCGACCGGCCCGACCGTCATCACGCCGATCCTCAACGTGGTCCGGGTGCGGGACCACGTCGCGACCGCGCTGGAGACGGAGGGGATCGTCAACGACGTGACGGCCGCGATCGTCGCGGTCGTGATCTTCGAGACGCTGCTGCTCGACGACCTCGGCGTCCCCGCGACGGTGCTGTCCTTCCTCCAGCGGTTCGGCGTCGGCGTCGCCGCGGGGCTGCTCGCGACCGTCATCATCTACGTGTTGCTGGACAGCGACCTCGTCCCCGAACGCGACGTGCAGGCGTCGCAGTTCCTCGTGCTGTCGGCCGCGATCGGCTCGTTCGCGGCCGCCGAGGCCGTCGCCGCGGAGGCGGGCATCGCGGCCGCGGCGACGAGCGGGATCCTCCTCGGGAACCTCGGGATCGACAACCGCGAGGAGATAGAGACGTTCGCGGAGAACACCACCACGATCGTCTTGTCCTTCGTGTTCATCTCGCTCGCGGCGCTGATCGACGTCGAGGCGATCGCGGGGCTCGGACTCGGCGTGGTCGCGCTCGTCGCCGTCATCATGTTCGTCCTCCGGCCGCTGGGGGCGTTCCTCGCGACCGTCGGCGTCGAGCGGTTCACCCGGCCGGAGCGGCTGTTCATCGCGAGCGTCGGGCCGCGGGGGATCATCCCGGCGAGCGTGGCGACGCTGTTCGCCATCGAACTGGAGCTCGCGGGCAGCGTCGCCGCCGGCGAACTGCTCGTCGGCACGGTGTTCGCGGTCATCTTCGCGACGGTCCTCGTCGAGGCGGGGCTCGCGCGGCAGATCGGAGAGTTCCTCGGAGTGTCACCAATGCGCACGATAATCATCGGCGGGGGTCGGGTCGGCCAGGCGCTCGCCACGCGACTGGAGAACAGGGGGGAGTACGTCGTGGTCGTCGAGTCGGACCCGGACGTCGCCGAGCGGGCGCGCTCGGAGGGGTACACCGTCTACGAGGGGGACGGCAGCGACACGGAGACGCTGCGCGGCGCCCACATCGAGGACGCCAAGCGGTTCATCACGACGACGAGCGACGACGACATCAACCTCCTGGCGTGCCAGCTCGCGATCACCAAGTTCGACGTCGCCTCGGTGTACTCGCGGGTGAACGACCCGGACAACGTCGACGCCTTCGACAGCATCGGCGTGACGGGTATCGACGCCACGACGGCGACCGCGGTGGCCATCGACGACGAGATCGAGCGGCCCGCGCTCACCCACTGGATGAACGAGCTCGGCGACAGCCACGACGTTCAGGAGGTCGAGGTGACCTCCCGGGAGCTCGCGGGCAAGACCATCCGCGACCTCAACGCGCAGATTCCGGACGGCACCTTCGTCGCCGTGGTGAGTCGCGACGGCGAGAATCACGTCCCCTCGGCGGACAGCGTCCTCGAAATCGGTGACCACGTGACGTTCATCGGCGACACGGACGCGGTCCGCCGCGCGATGGACCGCTTCCACCCGCACGATTAAGAGGTGGACTATGTTGTTCGGGCCGTTCGCGGAGGGACGACTGAGGCAGATGACCTAACGCTGAATCGTTTTGAAACCGCCGACGAGAGCGCGGCGAACACCGCCAAAGCCCCAGTCGCGAGGACTCGGTGCGCTCGCTGCGGTCCTCAGTCGGTCGCTAACGCTCCCTCCTTGCGGTCCTTGCTTCGCGCGCCTTCGTCCTCGTGACTGCCCCTTTGAGTCCCCCCGCGCCGCACAGCACCGCAGCCTCACGCCGCCCCAGCCTCGTCGGTCGCCGTCGCTTCGCTCGGCGACCGACTCCAGCGCGGGACCTTCGGTCCCTCTGGCAGCCGGCGCGTAGCGCCGGCGACCTCGCGCGTGCTCCTCACGGCCGCGGTGGCGGCCGCTCGGAGGCGCACGCCGCTCTTTATTTATGAACGAGCGTCCTGACGGAGTCTCACGCGAGCGAAGCGAGCGTGAGGCACGTCAGGACGTGAACGCAGCGGCTGTCGAACGAAGTGAGACAGCCGCAAAGTGAACGTCCTGACGGAGATTTGAACTCCGGTCCCTGGCTCCGCAAGCCAAGAGGATAGTCCACTACCCTACCAGGACTCATCTCTACGTATCGCGGTAGAACTTAAGACGGTTACGGTCCGGCGGCCGCGTGCCTGCCGTCCGCACGGTCTCCCCGCGTCGGATGAACACCTTTTGTATCGACGGGCCCCATGAGCCTCTATGAGACGCCTTCGAGCCGCGACCGCGACCCGCGTCGGTCGCCCCGCCGACCGGTCGGGTTCCGGCGCGGACCCCGGGCAACGGCAACGCTTATGCGCGACCTCGCAGACCACGGAGGGACGAGCATGGGAGCCATAGAGGAGGTGTACGAGGACCTCGACACCGACGTCGAGTTCGAGGAGTTCGAGGCCGCCGTCGAGGACAAGGTCGAGCAGATGGGCGGGCTCGCGGACGAGGAGACCGCCGCGATGCTCATCGCGCACGAGCTCCGCGACGAGGAGGCCGACACCATCGCCGACATCGAGCCGGGGATGAACGACGTGAAGTTCCTCGGGAAGGTGACCGCCATCGGCGAGGTCCGGACCTTCGAGCGCGACGACGAGGAGGCCGAGGAGGGCCGCGTCTGCAACGTCGACGTCGCGGACGCCTCCGGCTCCGTCCGGGTCGCCCTCTGGGACGATATGGCCGCGGCGGCCGAGGAGGAGCTGGAAGTCGGGCAAGTCCTCCGCGTCATGGGCCGCCCGAAGGAGGGGTACAGCGGCCTCGAAGTGAGCGCCGACAAGGTCGAACCGGACGAGGACGCCGAGGTCGACGTCCAGGTGCTCGACACCTACCGCGTCGAGGACCTCACGCTCGGCGCCTCCGACGTCGACCTCGTCGGCCAGGTGCTCGACACCGACTCGATCCGGACGTTCGACCGCGACGACGGCAGCGAGGGGCGCGTGGCGAACCTCACGGTCGGCGACGAGACGGGCCGCGTGCGCGTGACGCTGTGGGACGGCAAGGCCGACCTCGCCGAGGAGTTCGAGGCCGGCCAGGTCGTCGAGGTCGGCGACGGCTACGTCCGCGAGCGCGACGGCGACCTCGAGCTCCACGTCGGCGACCGCGGCACCGTCGAGCGCGTGGACGAGGACGTCGAGTACGTCCCGGAGACGACCGATATCGCCGACCTGGAGATCGGCGAAACCGTCGACGTCGGCGGCGGCGTCATCGAGACGGACCCGGTGCGCACCTTCGACCGCGACGACGGCAGCGAGGGGCAGGTCCGCAACGTCCGGATCAAAGACGAGACGGGCGAGATCCGCGTCGCGCTGTGGGGCGACAAGGCCGACCGCGAGATCGAACTGGCCGACCGCGTCGTCTTCACCGACGTCGAGATCCAGGACGGCTGGCAGGACGACCTCGAGGCGTCCGCGAACTGGCGCTCGACCGTCACGGTCCTCGACGAGGGGAGCGACGCGGCGGCCGGCGTCGCGGACGGAGCGGCCGGATCCGACGGCTCGGGGGGGAACCGGGCCGGCGGCGACGGGGGCGATCGCGGCGCGGACGAGACCGGTCTCGGCGCCTTCGCCGAGGACGGACAGAAGGCGGCCGCCGAGGCCGTCGCCGGCGAGAGCGGTGAGGACGAGGGGGGCAGCGCGAGCGGCGGCGCCGCGGCCGCGACGGCGGAGCGGTCGAGCGAGGGCGTGGAGTTCACCGGGACGGTCGTCCAGACCGGCGACCCGGTCGTCCTCGACGACGGGCAGCGGACGAAGACGGTGGACACCGACGCGAGCCTCCGGCTCGGCGAGGAGGTAACCGTCCGCGGGCCGGAGCGCGACGGCACCATCGACGCCGACGACGTCTTCTGACGCGGACGCGTCCTCTGGCCCCGACGGTTCCCGTCCGGATCCGGCGGGGATGCGGCTAACGGAAAGCGTTATACGATACACGGACGCGACTGTGTGTATGAGTGTCGAGTTGCCGTTCGCGCCGGTCGACGGGATCATCCGGCGGAACGCGGGGGAACTCCGCGTCAGCGCGGACGCCGCCGAGGAGCTCGCGCGACGGATCCAGTCGCACGGCGCGGAGCTGGCCGTCGACGCGGCCGAGCGGGCGACCGCGGACGGTCGAAAGACGCTGATGGCCGCGGACTTCGGCGTCGAGCAGGTCGTCAGCCGGGAGGACCTCACGCTGCCCGTCGCGCCCATCGACCGGATCGCTCGGCTCCGGATCGACGACCGGTACCGGGTCGGCGTCGACGCGCGGGTCGCGCTGGCCGACATCCTGGAGGACTACGCCGACAACGTCGCGAGCGCGGCCGCGACGCTGGCCCGCCACGCGGACCGACGGACGGTACAGGCCGAGGACATCGAGACGTACTTCGCGTTGTTCGAGTAGATGCGGTTCGGCTACAGCGACCGGTGTCTCGACCACGACACCGGCGAGCGACACCCGGAGAACCCGGACCGGCTCCGCGCGATCCGCCGCGGCCTCGCGAAGCGACACGGCGTCGAGTACGTCGAGGCGGAGCCCGCCGAGAAGGCGGCGGTCACGGCGGTCCACGACCCCGACTACGTCGACGAGCTGGAGTCGTTCGTGGCGGACGGCGGCGGGAGCTGGGACCCCGACACCGTCGCCAGCGACGGGACGTGGGACGCCGCGCTCACCTCCGCCGGGCTCGCACAGTGGGCCGCCCGCGAGGCGCTTACCGGGTCGACCGGCCGACAGACGCCGTTCGCCGTCGGTCGCCCGCCGGGCCACCACGCCGTCACCGACGACGCGATGGGGTTCTGCTTCTTCAACAACGCCGCGGTCGCGGCCCAGACCGCGCTCGACGAGGGGCTCGCGGACCGCGTCGCGATCTTCGACTGGGACGTCCACCACGGGAACGGGACGCAGGACATCTTCTACGACCGCGGCGACGTGTTCTACGCGTCGATCCACGAGGACGGGCTGTACCCGGACACGGGCGACCTCGACGAGACCGGCGAGGGAGACGGCGAGGGGGCCACCGCGAACCTCCCGCTGGCGGCCGGCGCCGGCGACGCCGACTACCTGTACGCCGTCGACGAGGGGATCGCGCCCGCGGTCGACAGATTCGACCCCGACCTGCTGATCGTCTCGGCGGGGTTCGACGCGCACCGCCACGACCCCATCTCGCGGATGCGCGTCTCCTCGGAGGGGTACGCGCTGTTGACCGATCGGATCCGGTCGCTCGCCGACGACGTCGGCGCCGCCAACGCGTACGTGCTGGAGGGCGGTTACGGCCTCGACACGCTCGCTGAGGGCGTCTCCATGGTCCACGAGACGTACGACGGGCGGACGCCCGTCGCGACCGACGAGGACCCGGACGCGAAGACCGAGACGCTCGTCGACGACCTGCTGGCTGAACTGGACCTGTAGGTCGGGAGCGGAACCGCCGTCGGATGCGCTTGTTCCTACCGCTCCTCGTTCGTTGTTGCGGCAGCGAAAGAGGCCCGGAGCGGGATTTGAACCCGGAGGACTTCGCTCACTGCGTTCGCTCGTCCTCAGATTCAAATCCCTTCGTCTGCGTTCGTCGACGCCGGACTCGCTCGTCGCTGACGCTCCTCGCTCGTAGTCGGCGTCGACAGGAACGCCCGGAGCGGGATTTGAACCCGCGTCACGACCGTGACAGGGTCGTATGATGGGCCACTACACCATCCGGGCAAACAAGCGACAGCGCCCCGAAACCGGGGACGCCCGGAGCGGGATTTGAACCCGCGTCACGACCGTGACAGGGTCGTATGATGGGCCACTACACCATCCGGGCTTGTCGCATCAGTTCGTACCCCTGTCTGGCAAATAAGGCTTGTCATCCCTGACGGGAGTGCGGGTCGGTGACAGGGAATCGGGGCGTCCGAGCCGCGACGCCGAGGGGGAAATGGGGGTCGCGGCCGGTATGCTTTTGTGCCGACCTCGCCTGTGTGGGAGTGTCGAACGCCCCGCGACTCGTGAGCCGCGCGCGGCGGCGCTTGGTAAGTCTTATGCCGCTGGCGTATATACGTATCTGTAGTATCTCGTGATAGCTTCTCCCCACCACCAGCACCCATGGTAGACGTAAGCCAACACGAACTCGTCCCGGACCACGTTCTCCTTGACGACCCCGAGGAGGTCGAGGAGGTCCTGGCGGAGTACGACGTGAAGAAAACGAATTTACCGAAGATCAAACGCACGGATCCCGCGCTCCCCGACGAGGCCGAGGTCGGCGACGTGGTGAAGATCGTCCGCGACTCCCGAACGACCGACGAGGCGGTCGTGTACCGACTGGTCGTCTCATGAACAGGCAAGACCGACGCGTGGTTTCACGCGAGTACTTCTCGGACGAACGGCTCGCCGAACATCACTTCCGCTCGTTCAACAACTTCCTGGACCGCGGCATGCAGGAAGTCGTCGACGAGAAGGAGACCATCGAGACGGACATCGGCGATAAGGAGGGCCAGGAGCCGGTGTACGTCGAGCTCGGCGACGTGCGGATGGTCACCCCGCGCGTCCGCGAGGCCGACGGCTCCGAGGAGCTGCTGTACCCGCAGGAGGCGCGCCTCCGCAACATCACCTACTCGGCGCCCGTGTTCATGGAGATGTCCATCGTGCGCGGCGGCGAGGACGAGCCCGAACAGGTCGTCGACACGACCGAGACCAAGGTCGGCCGGATGCCGATCATGGTCGGCTCGAACAAGTGTAACATGGCGGGCTTCTCCGACGAGGAGCTCATCGACATCGGCGAGGACCCCGTCGACCCCGGCGGCTACTTCATCGTCAACGGCTCCGAGCGCGTGCTGATGACCTCGGAGGACCTGGCGCCGAACAAGATCCTCGCGGAGTACGACTCGAAGTACGGTGACGAGATCCAGGTCGCCAAGACGTTCTCCCAGCGCCGCGGCTACCGCGCGCTGGTCCTCTGTGAGCGCAACCGCGAGGGGCTGCTCGAAGTGTCGTTCCCCTCCGTCTCCGGCTCCATCGACTTCGTGACGCTGGTCCGCGCGCTCGGGCTCGAATCTGACGAGGAGATCGTCCACCGCGTCTCGGACGACCCCGAGATCGTGAAGTTCATGCTGGAGAACTTAGAGGAGGCCGACGTCCAGACGACCGAGGAGGCCATCGAGACCCTCGGCGAGCGCGTCGCCTCCGGCCAGGGGAAGAACTACCAGCTCAAGCGGGCGAACTACGTCATCGACCGCTACCTCCTGCCGCACCTCCACGAGGAGGGCGTCGACGAGGAGGACGTGCGGATCAACAAGGCGTACTACCTCTGCCGGATGGCCGAGGCGTGCTTCGAGCTCGCCCTCGACCGCCGGGAGGCCGACGACAAGGACCACTACGCGAACAAGCGCCTGAAGGTCTCCGGCGACCTCATGCGCGACCTGTTCCGCACCGCCTTGAACAAGCTGGCGCGCGACGTGAAGTACCAGCTCGAACGCGCCAATATGCGGAACCGGCAGCTCACCGTCAACACGGTCGTCCGCTCGGACGTGCTGACCGAGCGGCTCGAACACCCGATCGCGACGGGGAACTGGGTGGGCGGCCGCTCGGGCGTCTCCCAGCTCGTCGATCGGACGGACTACATGGGCGTGCTCTCGCACCTGCGGCGCCTGCGCTCGCCGCTGTCGCGGTCGCAGCCGCACTTCGAGGCGCGGGACCTCCACGCGACCCAGTGGGGTCGCATCTGTCCCTCCGAGACGCCGGAGGGACCGAACTGCGGGCTCGTGAAGAACTTCGCGCAGGCGATGGAGCTGTCGCAGACGGTCGAGGACGAACAGGGGCTGAAACGAGAACTGGCGTCGATGGGTGTCGAGGGGATCCCCGGCATCGAGGGCGTCGAACGACAGACGGCGGACGACTGATCATGGCACAAGCAGAACGCGAAGCGAAGGTGTACGTCAACGGGAGCCTCGTGGGCACCCACGAGAACCCGGACGAGCTCGCCGAACAGATCCGAGAGGCGCGCCGCCGCGGCGACGTCAGTGAGATGGTGAACGTCTCGGTGAAAGACCGGACCCGCGAGGTCATCGTCAACGCCGACGCGGGGCGGGCGCGGCGCCCGCTCATCGTCGTCGAGAACGGCGAGCCGCTCCTCGGCGACGAGGAGATCGAGGCGCTCGAACGCGGCGACGTCGAGTTCGAGGACCTCGTCGAGCGCGGCTACGTCGAGTTCATCGACGCCGAGGAGGAGGAAGACATCCTCGTCGCCGTCGACGAGGAGGACGTGACCGAGGACCACACGCACCTCGAGATCGACCCGCAGCTCGTCTTCGGTATCGGCGCGGGGATGATCCCGTACCCCGAACACAACGCGAGCCCCCGAATTACGATGGGCGCGGGGATGATGAAGCAGTCGCTCGGGCTCCCCTCGGCGAACTACCGGATCCGGCCGGACACGCGCCAGCACCTCCTCCACTACCCGCAGCTGGCGATGGTGAAGACGCAGACCTCCGACCAGATCAGCTTCGACAAGCGGCCGGCGGCGCAGAACTTCGTCGTCGCCGTGATGTCCTACGAGGGGTTCAACATCGAGGACGCGCTGGTGATGAACCAGGGCTCCGTCGACCGCGCGCTCACCCGCTCGCACTTCTTCCGGACCTACGAGGGCGAGGAGCGCCGGTACCCCGGCGGCCAGGAGGACCGCTTCGAGATCCCGGACCAGGACGTGCGCGGCGCCCGCGGCGAGGACGCCTACACGCACCTCGACGAGGACGGCCTCGTCAACCCGGAGACGAAGGTGGACGAGTCCTCGGTGCTGCTCGGCAAGACCAGCCCGCCGCGCTTCCTCGAAGAGCCCGACGACATGGGCGGGCTCTCCCCCCAGAAGCGCCGCGAGACATCCGTCACGATGCGCTCGGGCGAGTCGGGGGTCGTCGACACGGTGACGTTGATGGAGGGCGAGGACGGCTCCAAGCTCTCGAAGGTGAAGGTGCGCGACCAGCGCGTCCCCGAACTGGGCGACAAGTTCGCGTCCCGACACGGACAGAAGGGCGTCGTCGGCCACCTCGCGCCCCAGGAGGACATGCCGTTCACCGAGGAAGGGGTCGTCCCGGACCTCGTGATGAATCCGCACGCGCTGCCGTCGCGGATGACGGTCGGCCACGTGCTGGAGATGCTCGGCGGGAAGGTCGGCTCGCTCCGCGGCTCGCGGGTCGACGGGACGCCGTTCCAGGGCGAAGACGAGGAGGAGCTCCGCGGTCAGCTGGAGGAGTACGGCTTCGAGTCCTCCGGCAAGGAGGTCATGTACTCCGGCGTCACCGGCGAGAAGATCGACGCCGAGATCTTCGTCGGGACGATCTTCTATCACAAGCTGTACCACATGGTGTCGAACAAGCTCCACGCCCGCTCGCGCGGGCCGGTCCAGGTGCTCACGCGCCAGCCGACCGAGGGGCGCGCCCGCGAGGGCGGGCTGCGCGTCGGGGAGATGGAGCGCGACACGATCATCGGCCACGGCGCGTCGATGGTGCTCAACGAGCGGCTGCTGGAGTCTTCCGACGCCGAGACGGTCCACGTCTCCGCGGAGACCGGCCTCGTCGCCGTCGAGGACCGCGAGCAGCGCCGCGTGTACGACCCGGTCACGGGCGACGAGGACGACATCCACGAGCTGGAGGTCAGCTACGCGTTCAAGCTGCTGCTCGACGAGATGATCGCTCTCGGCATCCGACCGAAACTCGAACTGGAGGACGCGATTTAGATGTCAACGCAAACACCGAAAGTGCTCGGCGGGATCGACTTCGGCCTCATGGACCCGGAGACGTACCGGGACATGTCCGCGACGAAGGTGATCACGGCCGACACGTACGACGACGACGGCTATCCGATCGACATGGGGCTGATGGACCCGCGACTGGGCGTCATCGACCCCGGCCTGGAGTGCCGCACCTGCGGCTCCCACTCCGGCTCCTGTAACGGCCACTTCGGCCACATCGAGCTGGCGGCGCCGGTCATCCACGTGGGCTTCACGAAGCTCATCCGGCGGCTGCTCCGATCGACGTGCCGCGAGTGCGGGAAGCTCGCCTTGGACGAGGCGCAGCGCGACGAGTTCCGCGACCGCTACGAGCGGGCGAAGGAGCTCGGCGACGACGAACACGACGTGCTGAAGGCCGCCGTCCGGCAGGCCCGGAAGGCGTCCACCTGTCCGTTCTGCGGCGAGCCGCAGGCGGACATCAAACACGAGAAGCCGACCACGTACTACGAGGTCCAAGACGTGCTCTCGGGCGACTACTCCGAGCGCATCGCGGCCGCGATGCAGCCCGACGAGGAGGAGGACGATCCGGGCACCTCCCCGCAGGAGCTCGCCGACGAGACCGACATCGCCGTCGACCGGATCAACGAGATCATGGCCGGCGAGTTCCGCCCGCGCAAGGAGGACCGCCGCGCCATCGAGAAAGCGCTCGACGTCGACCTCACCGAGGAGGACATGAACAAGCTGATGCCCTCGGACATCCGCGACTGGTTCGAGGACATCCCGGACGAGGACCTCGAGGTCCTCGGTATCGACTCCGAGCACTCCCGCCCGGAGTGGATGATCCTGACGGTCCTCCCCGTCCCGCCGGTGACCACCCGCCCCTCGATCACGCTGGACAACGGCCAGCGCTCCGAGGACGACCTCACCCACAAGCTGGTCGACATCATCCGGATCAACCAGCGGTTCATGGAGAACCGCGAGGCCGGCGCCCCGCAGCTGATCATCGAGGACCTCTGGGAACTGCTCCAGTACCACGTCACCACCTTCGTCGACAACGAGATCAGCGGGACGCCGCCGGCGCGCCACCGCTCCGGTCGCCCCCTCAAGACCCTCAGCCAGCGGCTGAAGGGGAAGGAGGGCCGCTTCCGCGGCTCGCTCTCCGGGAAGCGCGTCAACTTCTCCGCCCGGACCGTCATCTCGCCCGACCCGACGCTCTCGCTGAACGAGGTCGGCGTCCCCGACCGCGTGGCGAAGGAGATGACCCAGACGCTCAACGTCACCGAGCGCAACGTCGAGGAGGCGCGCCAGTACGTCCGGAACGGGCCCGAGGCCCACCCCGGCGCGAACTACGTGCGCCGCCCCGACGGGCGCCGGCTGAAGGTGACCGAGAAGAACTGCGAGGAGCTCGCCGAGAAGGTCGAGGCCGACTGGGAGGTGAACCGTCACCTCGTCGACGGCGACATCGTGATCTTCAACCGGCAGCCCTCGCTGCACCGGATGTCCATCATGGCCCACGAGGTCGTGGTGATGCCGTACAAGACGTTCCGGCTCAACACCGTCGTCTGTCCGCCGTACAACGCCGACTTCGACGGCGACGAGATGAACATGCACGCGCTGCAAAACGAGGAGGCCCGCGCCGAGGCGCGCGTCCTCATGCGCGTCCAAGAGCAGATCCTCTCGCCCCGCTTCGGCGGGAACATCATCGGCGCGATCCAGGACCACATCTCCGGCACCTACCTGCTCACCCACTCCAACCCCGAGTTCTCGGAGACGCAGGCGCTGGACCTGCTGCGCGCCACCCGCGTCGACGAGCTGCCCGAGGCCGACGGCGTCGACGACGACGGCCGCGAGTTCTGGACCGGCCGGACGCTGTTCTCGGAGCTGCTCCCCGACGACCTCGACCTCTCCTTTACCTCCTCGGCGGGCGACAGCGTCGTCATCGAGGACGGCCAGCTGATCGAGGGGACCATCGACGAGGACGCGGTCGGCGCGTTCGGCGGCGAGGTCGTCGACACGCTCACCAAGGAGTACGGGGAGACCCGCGCCCGCGTGTTCATCAACGAGATCGCGTCGCTGGCGATGCGCGCGATCATGAACTTCGGGTTCTCGATCGGGATCGACGACGAGTCGATCCCGCCGGAGGCCGAAGAGCAGGTCGACGACGCAATCGAGAGCGCCTACGACCGCGTTCAGGAACTGATCTCGACGTACGAGGCCGGCGAGCTGGAGTCGCTCCCCGGCCGCGGCGTCGACGAGACGCTGGAGATGAAGATCATGCAGACGCTCGGGAAGGCCCGCGACTCGGCCGGGGAGATCGCCGACCAGCACTTCGGCGACGACAACCCGGCGGTCGTGATGGCCCGCTCGGGCGCACGCGGCTCGATGCTGAACCTGACGCAGATGGCCGGCTCGGTCGGCCAGCAGGCGGTCCGCGGCGAGCGGATCAACCGCGGCTACGAGGACCGGACGCTCTCCCATTACCGGCCGAACGACCTCTCCTCCGAGGCGCACGGCTTCGTGGAGAACTCCTACCGCGGCGGGCTCACTCCGCAGGAGTTCTTCTTCCACGCGATGGGCGGCCGCGAGGGGCTCGTCGACACGGCGGTCCGGACCTCCAAGTCCGGCTACCTCCAGCGGCGGCTCATCAACGCGCTCTCCGAGCTGGAGGCGCAGTACGACGGCACGGTCCGGGACACCTCGGGCCGGATCGTCCAGTTCGAGTTCGGCGAGGACGGCACCTCGCCGGTGAAGGTCTCCTCCGGCGAGGAGGACGGCATCGACGTCGACGGCATCGTCGACCGCGTGGTCGACGCCGAGTTCGCCTCCGACGAGGAGAAAGAGCGGTTCCTCGGCGAGCGCGAGCCGCCGACGAACCTCTCGGAGCACGCCGGGCCGGGGCTGAACAAGGCCGGCGGGCCGGGGGTGGAGTCCGATGACTGAGTACGACCACGTCACCGACGACATGGAGGCGGTCGTGGAGGCGACCGAGCTCCCCCGCCGGCTCAAGTCGAAGGTGTACGAGGCGATAGACCGGAAGGCCGAGGAGGCCGGCGAGGTCACCATCGAGCAGGCGACCGACGTCGTCGAGGGCGTCGTGAACCGCTACGAGCAGACGCGGGTCGACCCCCTCGACCCGGTCGGCACCGTCTCCGCGCAGTCGATCGGCGAGCCCGGGACGCAGATGACGATGAACACGTTCCACTACGCCGGCGTCGCGGAGATCGACGTCACGCAGGGGCTCCCCCGGCTCATCGAGCTGGTGGACGCCCGGAAGACGCCGGACACGCCGATGATGACCGTCCACCTCGACGGGGAGTACGCGACCGACCGCGAGAAGGCGCACGAGGTCGTCTGGTCGATCGAGGCGACGCGCATCCTCGCGCTCGGCGACGTGTCGACGAACGTCGCCGACATGCTGGTCCGGATCGACCTGAACGACGACACGCTCTTGGAGCGGTGGCCCACCCACTCCGACCCGACGGAGGTCGCGGAGATCATCGCCGAGACGATCGAGGACTCGCTGGGCGTCGACGCCCGGCAGGCCGGCACGGTCATCGAGTTCGGCCCCAACGAGCCGAGCTACCGCGAGCTGCTCCAGCTCGTCGAGCGGCTCCGGGAGATCGTGTTCAAGGGGATCGAGGAGATCGAGCGCGTCGTCATCCGGAAAGAGGAGATCGACGGCGACGAGGAGTTCGTCCTCTACACCGAGGGGTCCGCGTTCGGCGACACCCTCGACATCGAGGGCGTCGACGCCTCGCGGACGACGTGTAACAACATCCACGAGATCTACCGCAACCTCGGCGTCGAGGCGGCCCGCGAGACGATCATCGACGAGACGAAGAACACGCTCGAAGAGCAGGGGCTCGACGACGTGAACGTCCGGCACCTCATGCTCGTCGCCGACATCATGACGAACAACGGCGAGATCGAGTCGATCGGTCGGCACGGCATCTCCGGCAACAAGGACTCGGTGCTCGCGCGCGCGGCGTTCGAGGTGACGGTCAACCACCTGCTCGACGCCGCGATCCACGGCGAGTACGACGACCTCGACGGCGTCATCGAGAACGTCATCGCCGGCAAGCCCATCTCGATGGGGACCGGCGACGTCGACCTCCGGATGGGGTCGCGCGTCGTGAGCGACGACTAATGTACGTCGAGCTCTCCGACGAGGCGCGGCAGTACATCGGTCGGTTCGACGAGCTGACCGGGGTCACGCCGACCGACTGCCTCGTGGAGGGCGACCGCCTCGTGTTCGTGGTGCCCGCCGGCGAGATGGCGGCCGCGATCGGCCAGGGCGGCGAGACCGTCGCGGAGGCCGAGCGGCGGCTCGACAAGTCGATCGAACTGGTCGAGGACGCCGACACCGCGGAGGCGTTCGTCGCGAGCGCGCTCGCGCCCGCGGCCGTCAACGCGGTCACCATCTCCGAGCAGAACGACCGCGTGGCGTACGTCGAGGTCCAAGAAGCGGACCGCGGCGTCGCCATCGGCGCTGAGGGCGCGAACATCGAGACCGCCCGCCGGCTCGCGGAGCGGCACTACGACGTCGACGACGTTCAGCTGACTTAAAACCGAACCCGCGCACTTTTGCCCGCCGACCCGTTTGTCGACCCATGGACCGCAGACGCCTCCTCGCCGGTCTCGGAACCGCCGCCGCTGTCGGACTCGCCGGCTGTTCCGGCGACGGCGACGACAGCGGCGGCGGCAACGGAGACGGCGACACTGTCGACCGGCCGTTCCCCGACGCCGCGTGGCGCGACGGTGACGGACTCGACGTCGAGACGCTGGCGACGAGCCACGCCGACGCGGCGGTCGAGGCGGGCGGGGCGACGCTGTTCTCGACGGCGGAGACGAGCCACGACGGCGGCGAGGACCCCACGCCGTGGCTTCCCTCGCAGGAGTACGAGTCGCGGTACGACCTCGAAACCCAGCGGTTGTACGTCAGGGTGGCGGTGACCGAGACCGACGCGTCGGACGTCTCCGAACTGTACGCGGCCGACGGCGATGCGCTGTTTCGCGTCGAGCGGGAGTCGGGCGTGGAGTACGGCCGCCGGTCGATCGACCGGTCGTCGGGCGAACTCGAGTCGGCGATGCGCACGGAGATGGCGACCGGGATCCGCGTCGAGGGTGGGGCCTCGGACGTCGAGACGGAGTACGAGGGGCTGAACCTCTGGAACCCGACGAGCGACGGGGCGGGCGAGGTGCGCGGCGAGGAGACCGCGCGGTTCGCGGCAGACGCCTTCGAGGGGGACCGGAACATCCCTGAAACGGTCGAGACGGCGTCCGCGACCGTCCACGTGTACGAGTCCGGCCTCGTCCCGCGGCTCGTCCAGTCGTGGGCGGGCGAACACGACGGGCAGGCGGCGACCGTCGACGTCGACATCGACTACCGGGACCTCGGCGCGACGGTGTCGGAGCCGGCGTGGGTCGAGACGGCGCGCGAGGAGACGAGCGGCTGATACCCGAACCGTTCTGTGGAATTCCATCCGAAACGACGGGCGCTCTCGCCGGCTTACCGGCTCAGCGGGAGCGAACGCCCGTCGTTTTCGGTCGAGCCGATCCGTGAAACACTCTCAGATCCGTCGAGAGGTACCGCTCGGGGGATCTGAGGGCGTTTCGCGGCGGAGAAAGACGACGCTTAAGTAGCTCCGTTCGGAAGTAGGCGTACGATGGCGAACGGCAAGTACGCGGCCCGTAAGCTCAAAAAGGACCGGCAGAAGCGCCGCTGGTCCGACTCCGAGTACGCTCGGCGCGAGCGCGGGCTCAAAAAGAAGTCCGACCCCCTGGAAGGTGCCCCGCAGGCGCGCGGCATCGTCCTCGAGAAGGTCGGCATCGAGGCAAAGCAGCCGAACTCGGCGATCCGAAAGTGCGTCCGGGTTCAGCTCATCAAAAACGGGAAGCAGGTCACCGCGTTCTGTCCCGGTGACGGCGCGATCTCCTTCATCGACGAGCACGACGAGGTCACCATCGCCGGGATCGGCGGTGCGAAGGGTCGCGCGATGGGCGACCTCTCCGGCGTCAACTACAAGGTCGAGAAGGTCAACGGCGTGTCGATGATCGAACTGGTTCGCGGGAACGCGGAGAAGCCGGTCAGATGAGCGGCGAGGAGACCGAGGCGCCGTCCGAGGAGGACGTCGCCGCCGACGAGCCGGACCCGGACGCGCCCGCCTCCAGCGAGGCCGCCAACGAGAACGCCAAGCTGTTCGGCGTCTGGGACGTCACCGAGATCGCCTACGAGGACCCCTCCACGAAGCGATACATGACCGTGACGCCCATCGCGCACACCATGGGCCGTCACGCGTCCAAGCAGTTCAAGAAGTCCGAGATCTCCCTGGTCGAGCGGCTGATCAACCGCCTGATGCAGACCGACGAGAACACGGGCAAGAAACAGCAGGCGACGCGGATCGTCCGCGACGCCTTCGACATCGTCCACGAGCGGACCGAGGAGAACCCGGTCCAGGTGCTCGTGACGGCCGTCGAGAACGCCGCGCCCCGCGAGGAGACCGTCCGCCTGAAGTACGGCGGCATCTCCGTCCCGAAGGCGGTCGACGTCGCGCCCCAGCGCCGCGTCGACCAGGCGCTGTTGTTCATCTCCGACGCCGTCGCCAGCGCGACGTACAAGTCGACGACCGCCGCCGCCGAGGCGCTCGCGAACGAACTCGTCGCCGCCGCCGACTACGACGTCGAGGGCTCCTACTCCATCTCGCAGAAGGAGGAGCGCGAGCGCGTCGCCGCCGCGGCCCGCTAACGCCGGTTCAGCGTTCGGACCGACGGGACGCGTCACGCGGTTTTTCGTTTCGATCCCACCCGCGGAGCGGTGGTGCCGTTCGGCGTTGCGGTGTGTGGATCGAGCGAGGGTGGCGAGCGATTAGCGGAGTGGGTAAATCAGACCGGTTGCTGTGAAACGCTATTTAAATAGCCGTGAGCGGTAGCGACGTTCGCTTATAAAAGATGGGCGGTGGCGCGTGCCTGCGAGCGGGCCGTAGGCCCGCGAGTAGCACGCGCGAGGGAGTCGGTGGTCCGGAGCGAAGCGGAGGACCACCGACGAGGCTGGGG
>NZ_AOJF01000034.1:0-180172 GCF_000337395.1 Halorubrum distributum JCM 13561 | reverse complement strand
GAGGTGTTCACCGTAGAATCACTAATCACTTGTAAATAGACGACAGCAACACCACGACTCAATTTATAAACGACCGCTCAGCCGATCGACTCATCCACTCCCGCTCTCGCTCACATCGGAATCGACGACACTCCGCCGATCCACACAGCCGCCGCTGAAAGAGCGGACACGTCGAAAAATGCGGGCAATCGAGTTGCTGAGTCTCGCGGGACAGCGCGCTCAGTCGTCGGCCGGCGCCGCGCCGGAGCCGCCGTCGGCGTGCTGCTGTTTGACCCACGAGAGCTTGCCGCCGGCCGCGAGGATGTCGCGCTCGCGCTCGGAGGCGTCGAGGTCGGCGGTGAACTCCCACTCGCCGTTGACGCTCACGGTGAACTCCTCCTGCCCGGAGCGGACGCCCGCGGGCACGTCGTCGACGATCGCGAGATCGTCGCCCTGGTCGATCTTCTCGTACGTCTCCTCGTCGATCGCCAGCGGGACGATCCCGAAGTTGAAGAGGTTCGCCTTGTGGATGCGGGCGAAGCTCTGGGCGAAGACGGCCTCGATGCCGAGGTACATCGGACAGAGCGCGGCGTGTTCGCGCGAGGAGCCCTGGCCGTAGTTCTCGCCGGCCACGAGGACGCCGCCGTCGGCGGCGAGCGCGCGGTCGGCGAACGTGTCGTCCACGCGCGAGAGCGTGAACTCGGAGAGCTTCTCGATGTTCGAGCGGAACTTGAGGATGTCCGCCGTCGCCGGGATGATGTGGTCGGTGGTGATGTTGTCCTCCATCTTGAGGAGGGCCTCACCGCCGTCCACGTCGATGTCGTCTTTCAGCGGCACGTCGCCGATGTTCGGGCCCTTGACGAGGCCGTCGTCGATCGCCTCGTCGGGCGAGATGATGTCGGAGTCGTCCTCGCCCATGCCGGGACCGTACTTCGTCCCCATCTCCAGGCCGGGCGCCTCGAGGTCGCCGAGCTCGTCCGCGAGGTCGCGCGGGTCGACGATCTCGCCGGTGATGGCCGCCGCGGTGGCGACCTCGGGCGAGCAGAGGAAGACGGAGTCGTCCTCGATGCCCGAGCGGCCCTCGAAGTTGCGGTTGAAGGTGCGCAGCGAGACGGAGTCGGAGGCGGGCACGTGGCCGATACCGATGCACGCGCCGCAGGTCGCCTCGGAGAAGTTGACGCCGGCCGCCATCATCTCCGCGGTCCAGCCCTCGCGGGCCAGCATCTCGGAGGCCTGCTTCGAGCCGGGCGCGACGATCATCTCGGTCTGCTTGGCGACCTCGCGGTCCTCCAGCATCTTCGCGCTGGGGAGGATGTCCTCGTAGGCGCCGTTGGTACAGGAGCCGACGATGACCTGCTCGACGTCGGTGCCCTCGTACTCGCTGACGGGGGCGACGTTGTCGGGCATCGAGGGGGCGGCCACGAGCGGTTCGAGCTCGTTTAAGTCGACCTCGATCGTCTCCGCGTACTCCGCGTCGTCGTCGGGCTGGAGGTCGACGTACTCCTCCTCGCGGTCCTGGCGCGCGAGCCAGTCCTTCGTCTTCTCGTCGGTCGCGAAGATCGAGGAGGTGGCGCCGAGCTCGGTGCCGAGGTTCGTGATCGTGGTGCGCTCGGGGATCGTGAGCTTCTCGGCGCCGGGGCCGGTGTACTCGAAGATCTTGCCGACGCCGCCCTTGACGGTCAGCTCGCCGAGCAGGTGGAGCGCGATGTCCTTGGCGGTCGCCCACTCGGGAAGCTCGCCCTCGAGGTGGACGTTGACGACCTCCGGCATCTCGACGTAGTAGGGGCCGCCGCCCATCGCGACGGCGATGTCGAGGCCGCCGGCGCCGATCGCGAGCTGGCCGAGCCCGCCGGGGGTCGGCGTGTGCGAGTCGGAGCCGAGCAGCGTCTTGCCGGGCGCCGCGAAGTTCTCCTTGTGGACCTGGTGGCAGATCCCGTTGCCGGGCCGGGAGAAGTACGCGCCGTACGTGCCGGCCGCGGAGCGGAGGAAGCGGTGGTCGTCGGTGTTCTTGAAGTCGAACTGGTACGTCTGGTGGTCGCAGTACTGCGCGGCCAGCTCCGTCTGGACCTCGTCCAGGTCGAGCGCCTCGAACTGGAGCCACACCATCGTCCCCGTCGTGTCCTGCGTCAGCACCTGGTCGATCTCGATGCCGATCTCCTCGCCGGGCGTCAGCTCGCCCTCGACGAGATGCTCATCGAGGATCTTCTCCGTAATCGTTTGTCCCATATCACGCCAAGATGGCCGTCCCGTGGATATAAAACCCGCGAGTTTCCCGAAGATCGACCGTGTTAGATCCCGCGATGCGGCAACGATCGCTGTGATCTTCGCGTGATACCACGCACCGTGAAATACGTAGCCGTCCGGAGTGTTTTAGGTCATTAATCGCCTGAAACGACCGAAATCGGGGGTTTCAACGGTCGCGGCGAAACCTGCCGATTCGCCCCTCCGCGTCGCGCGACGCGGGCGACACCGTTTTGCCTCGCCCGCGGTTCCGGACGCGCATGTTCGACTCGGGAGCCGCGGTCGCGGCGGCGCTGGAGGCGGCCGGCGCCGACCTCGACGAGGAGCAGCGACAGCCGAACGGCGTCGACCTCACCGTCGACGCGGTGTTCGCACAGACCGAACCGGGACGGCTCGGGCGCGACGGGAAGCGCGTGGGCGAGCGACGGGAGCTGGAGCCCCGCGGCGACTGCTACCGGCTCGAACGCGGGAGCTACGTCGTCCGCTACGGCGAGCCGGTACGGATCCCGGAAGAGCGGATCGGGTTCGTCCTCCCGCGCTCGACGCTGCTGCGCAACGCCTGTACCCTCGACACCGCGGTGTGGGACGCGGGCTACGAGGGGGTCGGCGAGGGCCGACTCGACGTGGGCCACCCGATCGAGATCGAACCGGGCGCGCGGATCGCGCAGCTGGTGCTCGCCGAGGCCGACCACGAGGGGACGTACGACGGCGCGTACCAGCGGGAGAACCTCTGAGGGACGGCGTCTGCTGCGGGCCGGCTACGCACCGTCCCAGTCGCCGCCGACGCGGTCGATCCCCATCATGTCCTCCCCGGCGTGTTCGGTGAACACGACCTTACAGTTCGGCTCGGGGACGTCGAACGCCTCGACCGCCCGCTCCATCACCGCCAGCGCGAACGCGCGCTTGTACTCGAAGGGCCGGCCCTCGCGGATCTCGGCGTCCAAGAAGAGGAGCGGCCCCTCGACCGCCCGTCCGATCGCCATCGCGGACGGTTCGCGTTCCGCGATCGTCACGGCGACGTGGCCGGCGCTCGTCTCCATCTCCTCGGTGTACCGATCGGTGACGAACGAGACGAACGCCTCGCGGTCGGCGGGCGACAGCGACAGCGTCGTCGCGAACTGTAGGAGTGGCATACTCGCGACTCGGACGGGGGCGACTTCGCACTGTCGGCCGTCGCGGCGCGTCGACGCGGAACGGTCGTTGCCCGCGGCTGTGCGAGCGACTCGCTCGGTGAGTAAAGGAACGAACGGCACGCCCGTGCCGGGAAAAGGTGGCACGGGCGTGTCGTTCTGTAGGTCCCCGCTGACGCTTCGGCCCTCCAAGCGAAGCGTCACCTGAAACAAGCGGTGGTAGACACTTAAGCGTGCCGGGGGCGGCAGCGTTGTCGTATTAGTTAGCGGCAATTCGTTCACAACAGCTCGCTAATACGAGCCGCGAAACCGCGCGACCGCGTCCGGTCGAGTCGGTGTCCGAGCGCTTTCCGCGCGCTACTGCCGGGCGGGGTGGTCCGCGCGGAGCCCCGTCTGCCCCTCGCCGAGGAGCCGTTCGCGGAGCGTCTCGCCCGGGGGTTCGGCGTCGGCCGGAGGGACCAGTCCGCGCTCGCGCAGCTCCGGGACGACGAGGTCGACGAAGTCGACGAGCGAGTCGGGGCGGACGACCTCCTTGACGTTGAACCCGTGGACGCCGACCTCCTCGTGCCAGCGCTGAAGTTCGTCGGCGACGTGTTCGGGGGTGCCGACGAGCTTCGGCGAGGTGGTGCCGAGCCCGCAGAACTCCGCGACCTCGCGGACCGTCCACTCGCGGTCGGGCTGGGCCTTCGTGAACGCGTTCATCGTCCCCTGGATCGCGTCCGTCTCGATGTGCTCGACCTTCTGGTCTGGGTCGAGCTCGGAGAGGTCCATGTCGAGGAAGCCGGACAGGAGCGCGAGCGTCGCCTCGACGTCGACGTGCCGCTTGTACTCCTCGTACTTCGCCTCCGCGAGCGCGTGCGTCTCGCCGACGACCGGCACCACGCCGATGAAGAACCGGAGGCTCTCGGGGTCGCGGCCGGCGTCGGCCGCGCGCGACTTCACGTCCTCCATGTACTCGACGACCCCCTCCTCGGTCGGCTGGCTGGCGAAGACGGCCTCCGCGTTGCGCGCGGCGAACGACCGGCCGTGGTCGGAGGAGCCGGCCTGGTAAACGACCGGGGTGCGCTGGGGGGACGGCTCGCAGCCGTGCGGGCCCGGCACGGAGAAGTGGTCGCCCTCGTGGTCGATCGCGTGGACCTTGTCGGGGTCCGAGTACCGCCCGGCCTCGCGGTCGGCCTCGACCGCGTCGTCCTCCCACGACTCCTCCCACAGCTTGTAGCAGACGTCGAGGAACTCGTCGGCGCGGTCGTAGCGCGTCTCCTTGTCCATCCGCTCGTCGAGCCCGAGGTTCTCGGCGGCCGACTCCAGGTAGGAGGTGACCACGTTGATCGCGATCCGGCCGTCGGTGAGGTGGTCGAGCGTCGAGAACTCCCGCGCGAGCTGGTAGGGGTGGGTGTACGTCGTCGAGCGCGTCACCGCGAACCCGAGGTCGTCGGTGACCTCCGCCATCGCCGGCACGACGAGCTGCGGGTCGTTCGCGGGGGTCTGGACCGCCTTTTCCACGGCGACCTCGCGGTCGTCGCCGTACACGTCGTAGACCCCGCGCACGTCCGCGAAGAACACGGCGTCGAAGCCGCCGCGCTCGGCGGTCCGCGCGACCTCGGTCCAGTACTCGCGGTCGGCGTAGTCCGCCGACCGGTCGCCGGGGTACCGCCACGACCCGGGCGAGACGTGCTCGACCGAGGACATGGTGAAGAGGTTGAGGTGTAGGTGATCGGACACAGGCCTCGGTACGCGCTCCGGAGTAATACGGACACAGGAAGTGGCGGGACTTGTCGCTGTCGCGGACGCCTCGGATGCGCCGCTTCGACGCGACGCTACGCCGAGACGGACTCCGGCGAGGAGACGTACGCCGCGAAGTCGGAGGTGGTGATGATGCCGATGGGCGTCTCCCCGTCGACGACCGGCACGTGGTGGAACCCGTGTTCGAGCATCGTCGCGGCGACGGTCGCGACGTCGTCCTGCGCGCCCGCCGTGATCGGGTCCCGCGTCATGTACCGCTCGACCGTCGTCTCGGCCTTCGGCTGGCTCTTCGCGACGATGTCGACGAAGTCAGTCGAAGTTAGGATTCCGACGAGGCCGCCGTCGTCGTCGACGACCAGCACCGAGCTGATGTCGTTGTCCAGCAGCACCGCGGCCGCGTCCTCGACCAGCGTGTCCGGCGTCACCGTGTGGAGGCCCGTCGACATCAGCCGTGCCACGAAGACGTCTTCAATCTCGTCCATACCTGAAACACCCGCCCTCGCCGTATAAGCGTTCTCACAGGTACCGCGAGAGCCCGGACTGGCGGCGCGGGCCGTCCCCGTCCGGGTCCGCGACCCACGCCGTCCGCTCGTCTCGAAGCCCCTCTCGGTCCGCCGCCGGCGGGTCGGCGGGCTCGAAGGCGGGACACCCGCTCCCGCACTCGCGACCGGGGTCGACCACGCGGTCGAAGTGCGCGCAGCGCGGCCGGCCGTCGGCGGTCGCCTCGCCGTGCGCGCACGCCGGCGGCTCGGGACGCCACCCCTTCCCGTACGCGCGCTCGGCGATCCGCCGCCGCTTGCGGGCCTTCGCCTCGGGGCCGACCAGGGCGACGTCCGCGCGGGAGGGGCGCTCCTCTACGATCTCGACACCGGGGGCGTCGGGGTCGAGCGGCGTCGGCTCGCGGACGACCTCGCGCTCCCCGGTCTCGGGGTCGAACCGCCAGACGCCGACCGCGTCGGGGATCCGGTTGAGGTGCGCGCGGGTGACGTAGGAGGCGGTCGCGAGGACGACCTCGTCGAAGAGGCCGAGCGCGGCGTCGTAGCGCAGCTGCGCCTCGAGGTCGCCCGGCGTCCCGAGGTCGGGCTTGTTCTCGACGGCGACCAGCCCGCCGACCCAGTCCTCGGGGTAGCGCGCGGTCGCGCGCACGACCGGCCGCCCGTTCCGGCGCTCGCGTTCGAGGTAGCCGACCTCGACCGCGCGTTCGACGACCGCGGCGGCCCGGTCCGGCGGGAGGTCGAACGCGTCGCGGACGGGGACGGCCTCGCCGGGGCCGACCGCGGCCTCGATGGCGGGGTCCGGGATCCGCTCGGCGCTGACGGCGGCGCGGTCGTCGAAGCCGGGCCCCGGCGACAGCAGGCAGACGTCGACGATGCGGGTCCCCGGCGTCTCGACGCCCGCGCCGAGCTGGCGGGCGACGACGCGGTCCGGGGATTCGAGCGCGGCGCAAAGCGCCAGCTCGAACCGGTACTCCATGACGGGGGAAGGGACCCGGCGGGCTAAAGCGCGTCGTCCGCGACGATCGCCGCCGAGTCCCGCCCTCGTTCGCCTCTGTGCCGTCGCCCCGCCGCCGGCCGAAACCGGTATTCCCCGCCGGCTCCAACTTCGACTATGCGCCGGGTCACCCGGAACGTCTTTATCGCTATCGCCTTGGTCGTCGTCGCGCTGCTCGCGCTCGGCGCCCTCCCCAGCTACCTCGGCAGCGGCGACCCGTACTACCTCACGGTCGAGCCGATCGAGACGAACGGCACCGCCGCCGACGTGAACAACGTCTCCGACCGGCGGTACCCGTTCCTGATCGGCGCGATAGAGAGCGAGGACGGGCGCTCCGAGGGGTACCAGACCGGCCCGTACGGCATGAAGGAGTGGTTCACGCACACGCCGTTCGACGAGGTGGACGCGCTCACCCGGCAGGTGCCGAACGCCTCGACGGAGACCGGCGTGCGGGTGCGCCGCGACGGCCAGGTGTACCGCGCGGAGGTGGTCCGCCCGTGACGCGCGAGAACGCTGACTCCGACGCGGGCGACGCCCCCGACGACCCCGATGCCCCCGCCGCCGACCTCCGCGACCTCCCCGCGTTCGCCGACGGCCGCAACCACTCGCTGCCGGGAGAGCCCGAGTGGCCGGTGAAGGAAGTGGTCGTCGAGTACGACGAGGGGTGGTTCGTCGGCGGCTACGACCGCGTCGAGCAGCCCGACGGGACGGAGAAGAAGTACTACTGGGCCGAGCTGTCGCCCGCGACGGTGATCGTCGCGGTCGCGGACGACCGGGTGCTGTTCGTCGAGCAGTACCGGCCCACCGTGCGGAACACCCAGCTGGAACTTCCCGCGGGGATCGTCGAGTCCGGCGAGTCCTACACCGAGGCGGGCGCGCGCGAGCTCGCCGAGGAGACCGGCTTCGAGCCGTCCTCGACGTCGCTGCTGCAGGAGGTGTGGTGTTCGACGGGCGTGTTGCGCCACACGCGCGGCTACGTGTTCGCGGAGGGGTTGGAGCCGGTCGACGTCGACCACGACAGCAACGAGTTCCTCGCGCCGCGGTCGGTCCCGGTCGAGGAGGCGCTCGAAATCGCCCGCGATCCGCCGACGAACGACGCGACGCTGGAGGGGCTCCTGCTCGCCGAGCGCGAGGGGCTGCTGTAGGCTCACGCCCGCCGTCAGCCCCCCTTCGAACCCGACGAACGTCCAGTTCCCGGCGTCGACGGGGAGGTATTAGGCGTCTCGACCCCTAACACCCTCCATGAGCAAGACTTCGGAGCAGTCGGTGTTGCTGTCGGACGACCCCCCGCTCGACCTCCGCCTCTCGGACGAGGAGCTGGCGGCGACCCGCGAGCGCATCGTCTCGTTCATCCGCGACGTCGTCGACGAGGCGGGCGCGGAGGGGGCAGTACTCGGCCTCTCGGGCGGTATCGACTCGACGCTCACCGCCCACCTCGCGGTCGAGGCGCTCGGCGAGGACGGCCTCCACGGGCTCACGATGCCCTCGGCGGTGAACGACGCGGACGTGATGAGCGACGCCGAGCGCGTCGCCCACGACCTCGGGGTCGAGTACGACGTGATCGAGATCCAGCCGATCGCGGAGGCCTTCTTCGACGCGGTCCCGGAGGCCGCGACGGACCAGATGGCGGCCGGCAACGTCTACGTCCGCACCCGCGCCGTGCTGAACTACTTCGTCGCCAACGCGGAGAACCGGATCGTCCTCGGCACGGGCAACCGCGCCGAGGCGATGACCGGCTACTACACGAAGTACGGCGACCAGGCGGTCGACTGTAACCCGATCGGGAACCTCTACAAACAGCAGGTGCGCCAGCTGGCCGCCCACGTCGGCGTCCCCCGCGACCTCGTGATGCAGGAGCCGACCGCGGGGATGTGGGAGGGCCAGACCGACGCCGAGGAGCTGGGGCTCGACTACGACACCGTCGACGCCATCCTCGCGGTCCACGTCGACGGCGGCCTCTCGCGGGCGGCGACGGTCCGCGAACTCGACGTCCCGGCAGAAGCCGTCGACCGCGTGGTCGACCTCTACGAGCGCAGCGCCCACAAGCGGGCGATGCCGCCGGCGCCCGAGCGGGAAATATAAAAATCGACGCGGTGGCGCGTGCCTGCGAGCGGCCGACAGGCCGCGAAGCCAGCACGCGCGAGGGAGTCGCTGGCGCCGGCGGCGCCAGCGACGAGGCTGGGGAGGCGTGAGGTGCGGTCGCTGTGTGGTGCGGGGCGGGACTCAAAGGGGCAGTGTGAGGCGGGCGCAGGCGATGTACGTAGCGTGGCGCTACGCGCCACGGAAAGGCGGCGGCGAAGCCGCCGGCGACACCGCAGGAGCGCAGCGAGCGTGCGTCCGCCTCGCGGCTGGGGCTTTGGCGGTGTTCGCCGCTGATCCGCTGTTAGCCATTTATAAACGAGCGGTTGCCTCTTTGGAGGAATTCGTCGCAGAGTCTTCGACTGCTTATAAACCTCTAGCAGCGACACCGCTCGATCAGAAACGGAATTCCGGCGACGCGACCGCTCTCAGAACTCCCGCATCGCTTCCAGCACGTCGTACGCGGAGCCGTCGTCGATAACCTCGCGGGCCGCGTCGAGGCCCTCCTCGATCGAGTCGACGTCCTCGCCGGCGTAGATCCGGAGCGCGGCGTTGACCGCGACCGCGTCCGCGAAGGCGCCGTCGCGCTCGCCGGCCAGCACCTCCTCGGTGATCGCGGCCGACTCGACCGCCACGTCGTCGACCGCGAGGTCCTCCTCTTCGAGGTCCATGCCGTAGTCGGCGGTCTCGATCTCGAAGTCGGTGAAGCTCGCGCCCTCGCTGCCGGCCGCCTCGGCGTCGCCCTCGCTCGCGCCGCCCGCGCCGTCGTCCGCTGCGTCCCACTCGGCCACCTTCGTGTAGCCGGGGCGCACGTCGTCGTACCCCTCCATGCCCTGGAACATCAGGACGCGGTCGAGGTCGTGGAACTCGCTCTCGACGAACGTGTCGACCACCTTCTTCGCGAACGCGAGGTGGTAGAAGGAGCCGAGGTGAACGGAGGCGCCGGCCGGGTTCGCCAGCGTCTCGACGGTGTTGACGAACGTCCGGACGCCCATCTGGTCGCGGCGGTCGAACAGGTCGTCGATGGCGGGGTTGAACGCGGGCTGGTAGTAGAATCCGAAGCCGGTCTCGTCGACCATGTCGGCGGAGTCCGAGGGCGTCAGCTCGGTGTGGACGCCGAGCTCGTCGAGGACGTGCTTGTACGAGTCCTGCTTCTGGGTCGGCACGCGATCGCCCGAGTGGACGACGACGGGGGTGCCCGCGGCGGCCGCGACCGCTCCGGCCGCGACGCCGAGGATCGCGGTCCGGCCCTTCCCGTCGTAGTTGGCGCCGCAGTCGACGGGGTCGACGTCCGGTTCGGCGTACTCGACGCGGTCGCACATCACGTCGACGTACGCGCCGAGTTCTTCGGGCGTGTTCCGCTTCCAGCGGTTGGAGAGCCAGAACGCCCCGAGCGTCGTCGGGTCCGGCTCGCCCGCGAGGATCCGCTCGAACGCCTCGGTCGCCTGCGCGCGCGTGAGATCGTCGGCCGACTTGTGGCCGGAGCCGCAGACCTCGGTCATCAGCCGCTTGAGGGGCCAGTCGCCGAACTCCTGGGTCGCCTGAGCCATACGCGCCGTTCGGGTTCTCCGACGAAAAGTCCCCCGTTCGACTCCCGGGCGCCGGGAACGCATCGGGCCGGGGCCGGTCGCCCTACGCGCGACCGAGGCGACGCGCGCGAGCGGCGAGCGGGGTGACAGCGCCGATCTCGCCGGGTCCGTGGTACTCGTTCGCAAACAATAACTCCACGGCCGTTCGTTTATCCGTCATAGAATAACAGATTCAGGCCTTTCTTCTCTCTATTGATTCTGTATAAAGGGCCAAACAGCGTTAGAGTTATATGTATGTCCAGCTATCAGTTGGATGTACCCGATGACGTCCAAATCCGTCGCCACCGCGCTCACGCTGTACCGTTCCCGCACGCTGACGCTCGAACAGGCCGCGACCGTCGGCGGCTGCTCGACGGCGCAGTTGGAAGAGAGCGCCCGGGCGTTCGCGCCGACGCCGGGCGAGGCCGCCGACGACTGACCCGCGCTCGTCACCGGCCGACACGCGTCCCGCTGACGCTCGACGCCCTCCGAAACCCGTACGTACGCCCGTCTCCTAATCCGCGTAATGAGTTTGGACGCCGACTGGCGGGCCGACCTCGACGCGGTCGACGCGGCCCTCATCGACGAGTACCAGAGCGGCTTCCCCGTCGAACCCCGGCCGTTCGAGCGGGTCGCCCGCGAGATCAGCGCCGAGACGGGAACCGACGTCGACGCCGAAACGGTCCTCGACCGCGTTCGGGACCTGCGCGAGCGCGGCGTCTTCCGGCGGTTCGGTGCGGTGCTCAACCCGCCGGTCATCGGCTCGTCGACGCTCGCGGCGGTGCGCGCCCCCGAGGACCGGTTCGACGCGGTCGCCGAGGTCATCAACGGCTACCGGCAGGTGAACCACAACTACCGCCGCGACCACGAGTGGAACCAGTGGTTCGTCGTCACCGCGGGCTCCCGCGAGAGGCGCGACGAGATCCTCGCGGAGATCGAGGCGCGCACCGGCTGTGAGGTGCTCGCCCTCCCGATGCTCACGGACTACTACATCGACCTGGAGTTCCCGGTGGTCAACGCCGACCGATTCGCCCGAGAGTCGCTCGACGAGACCGCGGTCTCCGCCACCCGCATCTCCGAGAACGCTCGCGGCGATCTGAGCCCCCTCGAAGCAGACCTCCTCTTGGCGATCCAAGACGGCTTCCCGCTCTCTTCGACCCCCTACGCCGACGTGGCGGCCGAGATCGGCGCGAGCGGCTCGGGCGTCGACCCGACCGTCGACGACGTCCTCGAAGCGGTCGAGCGCCTGCTCGCGGACGGCTGTATCAAGCGGATCGGCTGTATCGTCAACCACGTCGTCACCGGGTTCACGAACAACTGTATGGTGGTCTGGGACGTGCCCGACGACGAGCTCGACGCGCGCGGCGAGGCGGTCGGGAGCCTCCCGTACGTCACCCTCTGTTACCACCGGCCGCGCCGACCCGACTTAGACTGGGAGTACAACCTGTTCACGATGATCCACGGCCGCGAGGCGGAGGCCGTCGACGCGAAGATCGACGAGCTGGCGGCCGACCACCTCCCGTTCGCCCACGAGCGGCTCTACTCGACGGAGACGCTGAAACAGACCGGCGCGCGCTACGAGGACCTCGTCGCGGACGGGCAGTAGAAGGAAACAGCGGACGGAAAAGGGGAGAGGGAGACGGCCCGCGGCTCAGTCGTCGCCGAGGACGGTCGGCTGCTCCTCGTCGCTCGAGTCGAGCGCATCGGCGGCGACGAACTCGCCGTCGCCGCCGAGCCCGCTGCCGGCGCCGAGGCGGTCGAGCGCGTCGGCGCCCGCGACCGCGACGACGACGAAGCCGACCTTCGAGACGACGTCGAGGTAGACGAACACGAGCATCTCCGTGGCGGGCGTCAGCAGGCCGAAGCCGGTCGGCGCGAGCAGCCACACGACCGGGTACAGCGTCCACAGCACCACGGTGATGTTCCGGAGCGTGCCGAAGACCGCGCGGACCCGGTCGCCCTCCGCCGAGGCCGACCGCGGGAGCGAGACGAGAAGCCCGTAGACGAGCGCGACGTACGCGGCCCCGGCGACGCCGAAGGCGACCCACGAGACCGTCCCGGTCGTCGCGGCGGCCGCGATACCGCCGGCGATGATCACCACGTCGACCCCGATCAGCCCGGCGAGCACGCGCCGCGACGGCCGCGCGAGCAGGCCGAGGTAGAGCAGCAGCAGCGGCGTCGTCAGGAGCCAGTCGACGTACCGGGCGACGTCGAGATCCCCGGCTGACAGCGAGACGCTTCCGAACCCGAGCGCCATCAGGAGGTACGCGATCGCCGCGATACCGGTGACCCCGGCGAGGGTGCCGTAGTAGACCGCGTGCGACTCGTCGGCCTCCGAAGACCGGGAGAACCACGCCCACAGGGGCGGAATCGTCCCGGCGCCCATCGCGAGGGCGCCGATCCACGCCCAGACGGCGGTGTCGACGAGCATCTCAGTTCACCCCCTCCCCGGCGGGCGCGTCGTCGCCCCCGCCGCCGTCGCGCGAGAAGTCGAACTCGGTCCCCCCGCCGTCGGTTCCCCCGTCGGAGACCGCGGTAGCGGCGTTGTTGCCGCCGCCCGCGGCGTCCCGGTCGGTTCCGCCGCTCGCGGCGCCGAGGTCGTCCTCGGCCGCGAACTCGAAGTCGTCGACCGCGTCGCGCAGCGCGAGCGCACGGTCGGAGAGCGACCCGGCCGCGGTCTCGACCGCCCCGAGGGTCTGCTCCTGTTCGTCGACCGCCCCGGTGACGTCGCCGGCCGCGCTGGCCGTCTGCGCGCTGATCGCGGAGACGTCCTCGACGTGGCCGACGACCGCGTCGACGGAGTCCGCCTGCGTCTCGGTCGCTCTGGTGATCTCGGTCATGCTCGTGTCGGTCCGCTCGGAGGCCTCCGCGAGGCGTTCGAGGGCGTCGATCGACGTCTCGACCGTGTCGACGCCGGCGGAGATCCGCTGTTCGGTGCGCGCCATCGCGTCGGCGCCCGTCTCCGCGCGCTCCTGGACGGAGTGGATCCGGGCTTCGATCTCGCCCGCCGATTCCTGGGTCTCCTCGGCCAGCGCCTTCACCTCCTCGGCGACGACCGCGAAGCCGGCGCCCTCGGCGCCGGAGCGGGCCGCCTCGATGGAGGCGTTCAGCGCGAGCAGGTTCGTCTGCTCGGCGATCTCCGAGATGGTGTCGACGACCTCGCCGATCTCCTCGACCTCCTCGGCGAGCGCCTCGACCTCCGCGGTCGTCTCCGCCGTCGTCTCCTCGACCGCGTCCATCTCGGCGAGCGCCTCCTCGGCGGCCTCGCGGCCCTCCTCGCCGACCTCGGCGGCGTGTTCCGCGGTCTCCGCCACGTCGGTGACCGTGGAGGCGACCTCCTCGGCCGACGACGCGAGGTTCTCGGCCTCGTCGGTCGCCGCCTGGAGGTCGTCGCGCTGGGTGCGCGCGCCCTCGGCGATCTCCGAGACCGCCTCGCTCACGGTCCCGGTCGTCGCCCGCAGGTCCTCCGTGCGGTCGTCGACGGTCCCCGCCACGTCGGCGGTGTCCTCGGCGACGGTCGCGACGGACGCGACCGTCTCCTCCAGCTCGTCGGCCATCTCGTTGAACGCGACGCCGACGCGCGCCATCGCCTCGTTGTCGGCGTCGGAGTCGACCCGCTGGGTCAGGTCGCCGTCTGCGAGCGCCCGCATCGCCGACTCGTACTCGGTCGCCTTCCGCTCGACCGTCTCGGCGCGCGCGTCGGCCTCCCGCCGCGCCTGCTCCGCCTCCTCGCGAGCCGCTTTCGCGTCGGAGATCTCCGAGCGCAGCGAGCCGCGCATCTCGTCGAACGCCCGGAACAGCCGCCCGATCTCGTCGGTTCGGCCCGTGTCCAGTCGCACGTCGAGGTCCCCCTCGGCCATCCGCTCGGCCTTGGCCGTGAGCTGTCGCAGGGAGATGACCGTGTTCGATCCGATGGTGACGCCGATGAGCGCGAGCCCGATCACCGTCAACAGCGTCATCCCGACGAGCCCGGAGCGTACCGCCGCGCCTGCGGCCCCGGCCTCCTCCGCGCGGAGGTAGACGATGACACCGTATGAAACTGAAACCCCCATGACCCCGATCAGAGACAGCGCGAGCTTCGCGCCGTAACTCGACCGGACGCCGGAGGACGATCCCGCTTGCATGTGTACTGGATCGCACGGATCGTATCGGGATAATAACTGCTCCCCGAATATTACCAGTGATAACTGCGTTCGGCGCTGCGTCCGTTTAGCCCGCGGTTGGCGACCGAATCGGTCCGGGGGGCCGACCTCGCCTCACCCGAGGAGGTACCGCGTCCACGGGTACCGCTCCACGAGGGGCCGGCCGCCGACCTCGTACTCCTCGACGACCGAGTCGAGCCCGAGGATCCGCCCGGCGCCGAAGGCGGCGACCGAGAGGAACACGAGCATGTACGCGAAGTCGCCGTTGATGTAGCCGTGCGAGATGTCCCAGTTGCCGAGATAGAAGAGGAGCATCATGAACGCGCCCCAGAACGCGGCGAGCCGCGTGAGGAGTCCGACGATCACGCCGAGCCCGATGAGGAGCTCGCCCCACGGCACCGCGACGTTCACGAAGTCGACGAACAGCGCGTTCTCGCCCATCGCGGCGAACAGGCCGGCGGCCGGGCTGCCGTTCGCGGCGGGCGCGTTCTGGAGGTACCCGACGGCGCTGAAATCGCCGCCGAGGACCTTACTGAGGCCGCTCTGGAAGAACGCGAGACCGATCATCAGCCGCAACGCGAGGATGAACCAGACGCTGAGCGTGTGGAGCTTTCCCTCGACCGAAACGCTGCCGATCGTGCTTCGGAGCGCGACTTCTTTCGTTGACATACGTCACCCGACTCTCGGAGGTGTCTCAAGTAGAACGGCGGATTCTCGGGCGGCGTGACCCGTTCGAGGTCGCTCCCGCGATCTGTTCGAGGCCTGTCTCGCGGTTCGGGGACCGGTACGTTGAGGGCGTCGCCGTCCGCACGCGACCACATGGCGAGCACCTTCGACCGACTCGGGTACGGGACGTACAAGCTGGCGGACGGCGAGGAGTGCGCGGCCGGCGTCGCGCACGCGATCGAGACCGGCTACCGCCACGTCGACACCGCGCAGGGGTACGACAACGAGGCCTCGGTCGGCGACGGGATCGACCGCAGCGACGTCGACCGCGAGGACCTGTTCGTCGCGACGAAGCTCTCGACGGACAACCTCTCGTACGACGACGCCGTCGAGACCGCGCGCGCCAGCCGCGACCGGCTCGGCGTCGACTCGATCGACCTGCTGTACGTCCACTGGCCGATCAACAGCTACGACCCCGAAGAGACGCTGCCCGCGCTCGACGACCTCGTCGACGACGGCGTGATCGACCGGATCGGGCTCTCGAACTTCCGGCCAGACCAGCTCGACGAGGCGATCGCTCGACTCGACCACGACGTGTTCGCCCACCAGGTGGAGTGTCACCCCCTGCTTCAACAGGAGCGGCTCCGCGAGTACGCCGTCGAGGACGGCCACTGGCTCGTCGCCTACTCGCCGATCGCGCGCAACCGCGTCGCCGACGTCGACGTGCTTCAAGAGATCGCGGCGAGCCGCGACGCGACCCCCGCGCAGGTGAGCCTCGCGTGGCTGCTCTCCAAGGAGCGCGTCGCGCCGATCCCGAAGGCGGCCGACTTCGGGCACGTCGAGGAGAACTGGGCCGCCCGCGAGCTCGACCTGACGGACGACCAGATCGCCCGGATCGACGCCTTGGACCGCGACGAGCGGATCGTCGACTTCGAGGAGGCGTCGTGGAACCGAGGCTGATCTCCGGAGCGCTCAATACCCGTACTGTGGCCTCATAGTCGGTTTAACGGGCCTCCCGATCGAACGGTCGACCGTGTCGGACCCGAACCCCCAGACGGACGTGCGTCCCGACCCCGAGAGCGAGTCAGGCCCCCGCGACCGCCCGGCCCTCCTCGCCGCCACGCCCGACGTCGAGGCCCTGTCCGACTGGCTCCGGACGCTCGCCGCCCTCGCGGGCCTCCTCGGTCTCCTCCTGACGCTGATCGCGGTGGAACTGCTGGTCCGGATCTGAGCCCGTCCGCCGCCGAACCGAAACTGAACGCGAAATCCGCCCGATCCGGCGACGGACTCGTCCTCACCGGCGGTTTCACTTCCGCTTTCGGGCGCGTTTTTAAAAGGTGCGGGCACGACGTGTCCGGTATGGGCCAGTCCACGTTCGACGACGACGACCTGTTCGGCGAGGCGGCCGAGGAGACCCGCGCGGAGGTCGAAGAGCACCTCGCGGCGGCGCGCGACCAGCTCCCCGACCCCGACGCGGTGTGGGAGACGGACGCGGACAACGTCCTCGGCGCGCTCAACGGGCTGAAGTCCGCCCTCGACGCCGGCGACGCGGTCGACAGCGTCCGCTCGGCGAAGAAGGCGTACGTCCTCGGCGAGCGCGCCGACGCCTTCGAGGACGCCGACGATTTAAAAGCGGAGATCGAGGAGCTGGAGTCGCTCGTCGGCGACATCGAGGACGCCGCCGAGGAGGTGGCATCCCTCACCGGCACCGTCCCCGCGATCCGCGGGGCCCTTCAGGACGCGGCGGACGACGACGAAGCGGAGGAAGACGAGGAGTAGCTCCCGCGCCGTGCTTTTTTAAGCCGCGTCGCGGTCGACGACGGCCGCCGACAGCTCCGCGAGCGCCGCGCTCGCGCGGTCGAGCAGCTCCGCGCCGCGCTCGGCGTCGCCCGCACGCGGGTCGCCGACGACGCCGTTGTCGGTGAACTCGTCCGAATCGTGCGCGAGGTTCACTCCGGACACCCACTCCCCCCACCGGTCGGCGGCGCCCGCGCTCGCCGCCTCGACGCGTTCCTCGCGGACGAGGTCGGGGTTCGTCGCGCGCAGCAGCGCGGTCTCCAGCGGGCCGGCGTGGCCCATGTCGCTCGCGTGGTCGCCGACCGCCTCGAACCAGGTGAACGCGACACCGTACCCCGCGTGGGCGTCGTCCCGCGAGAACCGCCGGGCGACCTCCGCGAGCGCTTCGACGTTCCCGCCGTGGCCGTTGACGAACACGACGCGGTCGACCCCGTGAGAGACCAGCGACTCGGCGGCCTCGCGGACGTAGGCGCGGAACGTCTCCGGCGACACCCACATCGTCCCGTCGAACGCGCGGTGTTCCTCGGCGACGCCGACGGGGACCGGCGGCGCGACCGCGACTTCCCCGCGGTCCGCTCCCGGCCCGCCACTCGACTCCTCGTAGGCGTCGGCGGCCGCCTCCGCGACCGCGACGGCGTTCAGCGCGTCGGTGCCGAGCGGGGCGTGCGGCCCGTGCTGTTCCGTGCTCCCGACCGGGAGAAACGCGACGTCGACCTCGGCGTCGCGCACGTCGGTCCACGTGACCTCGCTGAGGCGCATACCGGGTCCTCGACGCGCGGCGTCGTATAGGCGGCGGTCACCGGCGACGCCGTGGCCGTTCGGCGCTCGCGTCGGTCACCGTCGAGCGAACGCTCCCGGGGTATTATGCCCCTCCCCGTGGATCGCGACCGCATGAGCGGTGACAACGCGGATCACGACCCGGAGGCGCACGGTTCGGCTCCCGCCGTGACGTTCGGCCCGCTGAAGCGGGCGCTCCGCGAACACCGCTACCCGGTCACGGCGGCGGAGCTGATAGAACAGTACGGCGCGGCGACACTGGAGACTCCGACGGGGACGGCGCGGCTCGACGGCCTGCTCGAAGGGAGCGAAGAGGCGCAGTACCGGAATCCGTCTGAGGTCCGCGAGGCGGTCCTCGACGCGCTCGGCCACGCCGACGCGTCTCCGGAGGCGCCCGCGGACGAGTGGACCGAACTCCCGCGGTGACGCCCGGGCGCTCCTGAATCGTCCCGCCCGGTCGACCGCGGTCGCGGTCAGTCGTCGTCGCTCTCGGCGTCCTCGACAATCCGGGCGGTGCGCTCCTGCGCGCGGTCGATGAACTCCTGTGGCAGCTCGTCGATCTCGCCGGCCTGAACGCCCCAGAGGTGCGCGTACAGCCCGTCGTTGTCGAGCAGCTCGTCGTGGGTGCCGCGCTCGGCGATCTTCCCGCCCTCCAGCACGAGGATCGTGTCCGCGTCCTTGATCGTCGAGAGCCGGTGGGCGATCGCGAACGTCGTCCGTTCCTCCGTGAGCCGGTCGAGCGAGCGCTGGATCAGCATCTCCGTCTCCGTGTCGACGTCGGAGGTCGCCTCGTCGAGGATGAGGATGTCCGGGTCGGTCAGCACGGCGCGCGCGATGGTGATCCGCTGGCGCTGACCGCCGGAGAGCTTCACGCCGCGCTCGCCGACCATCGTGTCGTAGCCGTCGGGGAGGTTCTGGATGAAGTCGTGGGCCTCGGCGGCCTCGGCTGCCTCGCGGACCTCCTCGTCGGTCGCGTCGAAGGTGCCGTAGGTGATGTTCTCGCGGACGGTGCCGTAGAACAGGTACGACGACTGCCCGACGTAGCCGATCGAGCGGCGCAGCGACCGCAGCGTCACGTCGCCGACGTTCTGGTCGTCGATCCGAATTTCCCCGTCGTCGACGTCGTACATCCGGAGGAGGAGCTTGAGGACGGTCGACTTGCCGGCGCCGGTGGGACCGACGAGGGCGAGCGTCTCGCCGCCCTCGACCTCGAAGTCGATGTCCTCGACGATGGTCTCGTCGTCGTAGCCGAAGGAGACGTCGTCGTACACCACGTGTCCCTCGTCGACGGCGAGCTCCTCGGCGTCGCGGTCCTCCGCCAGCTTCGAGGGCTCGTCCATCAGCCCGAAGATCCGCGCGGAGGAGGCGCGGGCGCGCTGGTACATGTTGATGATCTGCCCGAACTGCGCCATCGGCCAGATGAACCGCTGCGTGTAGAGGATGAACACGACGAACATCCCCTCGGAGAGCTCGCCGGTGAACGGTCCGGGCGGCCCCTGGAACACCCAGAGCCCGCCGACGATGAACGTGAGCACGAAGCCGATGCCGGCGAGGACGCGGAGCGCGGGGAAGAACTTGATCCGCGTCTCGATGGCGTCCCAGTTCGCGTCGAAGTAGTCGAAGGAGACGTCGTCGACGCGGTCGGACTCGTAAGACTCGGTGTTGGCGGCCTTGATCACCTGGATGCCGCCGAGGTTGTTCTCCAGCCGGGAGTTCATCTTGCCCACCGTCGACCGCACCTCGGCGTACTTCGGCTGAATGATCTTGATGAACAGGTAGGTGAACCCGGCGATGACGGGGACGGGAAGCAGCGCGACCAAGGCGAGCTGCCAGTTGATCCAGAAGAGGAGGACGCCGATCCCGACCACCATCACGGAGAGGCGGAACACGGAGTTCATCCCGTCGTTGAGGAACCGCTCCAAGCGGTTCACGTCGTTCGAGAGGATGGACATCATCTCCCCGGTCTGCTTGTCCGAGAAGAAGTCCATGTTGAGCCGCTGCATCTGGTCGTACGTGTCGGTCCGGACGTCGTGCTGGATGTTCTGTGCGAACGCGTTGAACCCCCAGTTGCGGACCCAGTGGAACCCGGCGCCGAAGGCGAACGCCCCGGCCAGCACCGCGATCGTGAACCAGAACTGCGCCGCCTGTTCCGTCGGGAGCCACGCGTCCGGCAGCAACACGAGCGGGATCTGCTCGTCGAACGCGGCCTCGCCGCGGAAGATCGCGTCGAGGGCGATCCCGAGCATCAGCGGGGGAAGCAGATCGAGCAGCCGCGCGAAGACGCTCGCGAGGATCCCCACCGTCACCTGCGGGACGTAGTCGCGGCCGTACTCGACGAACAGCCGCTTCATCGGATTCTCGATCTTGTCCCGCTGCTCCTCGAAGGGATCGTCTTCCTCCCATTCGACGCCACTCATCACAAAATCGTATCAGGTAGGGCGGCAAATAGGTTTCCTTCGAACCGAAATACATCGGCAGAAAACGCCGGTAACGAGCGGTCGATCGGGTGATCTCGACCTCGAGAACGCGTTCGACGGCGGGGCGCCTCCGGTCGGGTCGGGGTAAGATCGGCGCGCGCGGGCATCGGTCCGGCGACTGCCCGTCGGCCTCACCTCTCGCGGCCCCGAGGCGGTCAGAGTTCGCGCCGTTCGACCTCGGTGTCGATCCCGGCCTCGTCGAGGTCCTCCCGGACGCGCCGCCGGAGCGGATCCGGGACGCCGTCGCGCGGGACCGGCGCGGCCGTTCCGCCCTCGTCGTCGTCGGTCGGGACGGCCCAGTAGAGCACGCGGGCCGTCTCGGCGTAGAACTCCACCGCGTATCGGTCGCTACCCCCCTCGTAGTGGACGCGGGCGGCCGCGCCCTCCGCGCGCCACCCCTCCTGTTTGACCAAGGCGGCGATCGGATCTCGCATGCTCGCCCTCGGGCGGCCGGACTCATGTGGGTGTCGGCCGGCGCTCCGCGAGGCCGAGCCGACCGCCGCTCTCCCGCATCGACACCGGTTTACAACCGCCGCCCCGACGACTCGGCATGTCTCTTCGCGTCACCTTCCTCGGGACGGGCGGCGCCGTCCCGACCGTCGAGCGCGCGGCGAGCGCCGTCTTCGTCAACCGCGAGGGCGACCGCTTCCTCTTCGACTGCGGCGAGGGCACCCAGCGCGAGATGATGCGCGCCGGCACCGGGTTCGCCGTCGACCGCGTGTTCGTCTCCCACCTCCACGGCGACCACGTCCTCGGCATCCCCGGCCTCGTCCAGACGCTCGGGTTCAACGACCGCACCGACCCGCTGACGGTCCACTGCCCGCCGGGGACCGACGACCACCTTCACGACCTCGTCCACGCGGTCGGCCACGACCCGGCGTTCCCGGTCCGGATCGAGCCGGTCGCCCCCGGCGAGGTCGCCTACGAGACCGACGAGTACGAGGTCCGCGCGTTCGAGACGGAACACCGGACCGTCTCGCAGGGGTACGTCTTGGAAGAGGACGACCGCCCCGGCCGGTTCGACCGCCCGAAGGCGGAGGCGCTCGGCGTCCCCGTCGGCCCGAAGTTCGGGCGCCTCCACGAGGGCGAATCCGTCGAGGCCGAGGACGGAACGGTCGTCGAGCCCGAGCAGGTCGTCGGCCCGCCCCGCCCGGGCCGCAAGTTGGTGTACACCGCGGACACGCGCCCGCGAGAAGCGACCGTCGAAGCGGCCAAAGACGCCGACCTGCTGATCCACGACGCCACCTTCGCCGACGACATGGCCGACCGCGCCCGCGACACGGCCCACTCCACCGGCCGCGAGGCGGGGTCGATCGCCGACCGTGCGGACGCGAAGCGGCTCGCCCTGGTCCACATCTCCTCGCGCTACGCGGCCGACGCGCGACCGATCCGCCGCGACGCCCGCGAGGCGTTCGACGGCGAGTGCATCCTCCCCGACGACGGCGACCTGATCGAGGTGCCGTTCCCCGACGCGGACGACTGACACGACGGGTCCGCATGAACGAATCGACGTTCGACGAACGATCCCGTAGCCGAGACCACCGAATCTCCAGCCGCTCGGCTGTACGTAACTAGTTCTCGAACAGCGGAGAACGCCTCCAAAGCCCCAGCCGCGAGGCCGCAGTACGCTCGTTGCGCTCCTCGCTCGCGCTGCTCGCTGCGGTGCTTACGTCGCCTACTGCGGCCTCGCGGCTGCCCCTTTGAGTCCCGCCCCGCACCGCTTCGCACCACTGCCTCACTCCTCCCCAGCCTCGCGGTTCGCGCTCTGCGAGCGCTCACCGCGTCCCTCGCGCGTGCGACTCGCGCCCTACTGGGCGCTCGTCGGCACGCGCCACCGCTCCCCTTCGTCACCTCCGTCGGACCTTCGCCTGTGTGACTCCGGCCCGTGTGATCGTTCCACTCGAAACGAAGCCCGCGCACGGCTGACGTGCGTCTGACGCGAGCGAGGTCGTTCCGTCGACTGATCTCCGCGAATCGAAAGAACACCACGCAGCGGCCCTCAAGCGGGCGTTTCGTTTCACTTTCACCGCGGTCACGTACATTTTAATACCATCTGGAACCAACCGTCGTACGCCTCCCACTGAAAACAAGACCGGAGGCGGAGACACCCCATGAGCGAACTGCGACAGGAAGCGGAAGCGATAGCGGAACAGTTCTCGGACCACACCGACGTCGACCCCGACGACGTCGAGGAGCGGCTGACGACGCTCGTCGACGAGTACCGCGTACCGCTCGACGAGGCGAGCCGGAGCGTCACCAACAGCTACCTCGAAGACGCCGGCATGGAGCGCGACGAGCTCGGCCGCGGCGGCAGCGAGGAGGTCCTCGTCAACGACATCGACGAGGACGAGCAGTGGGTCGACCTGCGCGTGAAGCTGGTCGACCTCTGGGAGCCCCGGAGCGACTCCATCTCGCAGGTCGGCCTCCTCGGCGACGAGTCGGGCACGATCAAGTTCGTCGCCTTCGAGACCTCCGACCTCCCCGAGCTGACGGAGGGGCAGGCGTACGAGCTCTCGAACGTCGTCACCGACGAGTACGAGGGGAGCTACTCGGTGAAGCTCAACCGGACGACTGGCATCACCGAGATCGACGAGGAGATCGAGGTCGGCGACAACGCCGACACCGTCGAGGGCGCCCTCGTGGACATCCAGTCCGGCTCCGGGCTTATCAAGCGCTGCCCCGAGGAGGACTGTACGCGCGTCCTCCAGAACGGGCGCTGTTCGGAACACGGCCAGGTCGAGGGCGAGTTCGACCTCCGGATCAAGGGCGTCCTCGACGACGGCGAGACCGTCACCGAGGTCATCTTCGACCGCGAGGCCACCGAGGAGCTCACCGGCATGACCCTCGAAGCGGCCAAGGACATGGCGATGGACGCGCTCGACACCACCGTCGTCGCCGAGGAGATGGGCGAGGACGTGCTCGGGCGCTACTACCGCGTCACCGGCCCGACGTTCGGCCGGTACGTCCTGGTCGACGAGATGGAGGACCCTGGCACCGTCGACGTTGAAAGCGCGCTGATCGAAGCGAGGTCGATTTGAAATGAGCCAGTCAGCCCCCACCCGAGAGGTCGCCCGGCGCGTGTTCGCGAGCGAGTTCAACGACGCCGGCTACACGTTCACCGAGTCCGACGACGAGCGCGCCCCCGTCTACGCGCTGTTACCGACGGGCGAGTCCTCGAACCGCGTGTTCTTCGTCGGCACCCTCACGGAGAAGGAGGACGTCGGCGAGGACAGCGAGTACTGGCGCGGCCGCATCGTCGACCCGACGGGCACGTTCTTCGTGTACGCCGGCCAGTACCAGCCGGAAGCCGCTTCCAAACTCCGGGACTTGGAGCCCCCGGCCTACGTCGCAGTCGTGGGGAAGCCCCGGACCTACGAGACCGACGACGGCACGGTCCGGGTCTCCGTCCGCCCCGAGTCTATCACCGAGGTCGACGCCGCCACCCGCGACCGCTGGGTCGCGGAGACCGCTCGCCGCACCGTCGAGCGCGTCGCCGCGTTCGACGACGAGGGCAACGAGTACGCGCGGATGGCCCGCGAGGAGTACGACCTCGATCCCGAGACGTACAAGGCCGCCGCACTGTCGGCGCTGGAGGACCTCGACGAGAGCGGCGACGAGCTCGCGGGCGACGAGTCCGGGAGCGACGACGCCGCGCTCGACGACGCCTCGGACGGGACCGACCCGGCCGGCACGCCGGAGCCCTGACGCGGCCGGCGGCTCGGCGCTCTGACGCGGTCGGCGCGCCGGAACGCTGACGCGCTAACCCCAGATTTTCGCGGGGTTCGGCGCGGCTCTGCCTCCGTACGCGATTTTCGCTCTTGCGATCGTCTGACAAACGCTTAAGTGATCCGCGGAACGAACGGTCCGATAATGGGCAACAAGAACAAGACGATCTCGTTCCGCGTCAACGAGGACGCGTTCGAGACCCTCCGCGACATCGCCGAGGAGCGAGACATCTCGCTGTCTGCGGTCTTCCGGGACTACGTGGACACGCTCGTTGCCCACGACGGTCAGGTCCGGGTTATCCCGGAGGCCGAACTGGACAGCATGGGCGACAGCGGGGAGTCGTTCCCCCCGAAGATCGAGGTTCCGAAGAGCTTCGTCCGCGAGCACGAGCGCCTGGAGCTCGAGGCCGAACACCTCCGCGAGCAGCTCGAAGAGCACAAGCGCTACGTCAACTACCTCCGCGAGCAGCTGGAGGACGGCGACGAGGAAGTCATCCAGCTGGAGGACCTCGACGGCGAGCCCGACGAGCCCTCGTTCCGCCTCGGATAACCCTTCGATCCGGGCGAGACCGCCCGTCCAACCGATTCTCTCGCGCCACTCGCGGCCGCCGAGCCGCGGCGCCGCGACGCCCGGCTCCCGCGTCGGACGACCGACCCCCGCGCGAAAACCTTCCTGTTCGTCCGTTACTGACCGACGAAACGCCCATCTTGGCGAAAATATTGCCGAACGAGTCGGAGTTTGTTCAGAAACGTCCGATTCTCCCCGAATCTGATGGACGGTCTCTCAGCGCGAAGCCGCTATTTCTGATTATACTAAATTATTTACGAAAACGATATTACCCGGGCGGTGGACGTATCTGACATGCGAAGGTGGGTTCGACCGTGACCGTGTTCGACAGGGCGTACGACGATACGGTTCGCGTCCTCGACGAGGACGGCGAGGTCGTCGGCGATCTCCCCGACCTCGACGACGAGTCGCTCGTCGAGATGTACAGGCACATGCGGCTGGCGCGCCACTTCGACGGCCGCGCGGTGAGCCTCCAGCGGCAGGGCCGGATGGGGACGTACCCCCCGCTCTCTGGACAGGAGGGCGCCCAGATCGGGTCGGCGTACGCGCTCGACGCGGACGACTGGATGGTCCCGTCGTACCGCGAGCACGGCGCCGCCCTGGTTCACGGGCTGCCGCTCAAACAGACGCTGCTCTACTGGATGGGCCACGAGGACGGGAACCGCGCGCCAGACGGCGTCAACGTCTTCCCGGTCGCCGTCCCCATCGCGTCGCAGGTCCCCCACGCGACGGGCGCCGCGTGGGCCTCGAAGCTCCGCGGCGAGAACGACGCGTTCATCTGCTACTTCGGCGACGGCGCGACGAGCGAGGGCGACTTCCACGAGGGGGTCAACTTCGCCGGCGTGTTCGACACGCCGACCGTCTTCTTCTGTAACAACAATCAGTGGGCGATCTCCGTCCCCCGCGAGCGCCAGACTCGGAGCGCGACGCTGGCGCAGAAGGCGGAGGCGTACGGCATCGACGGCGTCCAAGTCGACGGGATGGACCCGCTCGCGGTGTACAGCGTCACGGAAGCGGCCTTGGAGAAGGCGCGCGACCCCGAGACGGACCGGCCGCGGCCGACGCTCATCGAGGCGGTCCAGTACCGCTTCGGCGCGCACACGACCGCCGACGACCCGACCGTCTACCGCGACGACGACGAGGTCGAAAGCTGGAAGCGCAAGGATCCGATCGACCGGCTGGAGTCGTACCTCCGCGGCGAGGGCGTCCTCGACGACGAGCGCGTCGCGGAGATCGAGTCGTCGGTCGAGGCGCAGGTCGCGGACGCGATCGACGCGGCGGAGTCGATGGCGCGGCCCGACCCGCGCGAGCTGTTCGAGCACGCCTACGCGGAGCTTCCGCCGGAACTGGAGCGGCAGTACGAGGAGTTCGCCGCGCTGCACGACGAGCGCGGCGACGCGGCGTTCCTGGAGGATTGAATGACCGAGACACAGAACCTCACGCTGGTACAGGCGATACGAGACGGATTACACACCGAACTGCGCGAGGACGACGACGTCGTCGTGATGGGCCAGGACGTCGGCAAGAACGGCGGCGTCTTCCGCGCCACCGAGGGCCTCTTCGACGAGTTCGGCGGCGACCGGGTGATCGACACCCCGCTCGCCGAGTCGGGCATCGTCGGCACCGCCGTCGGGATGGCCGCGATGGGGATGCGACCGGTCCCGGAGATCCAGTTCTCCGGGTTCATGTACCCCGGCTTCGACCAGATCGTCTCGCACATGGCGCGGTTCCGCACCCGGAGCCGCGGGCGGTTCACGCTCCCGATGACGCTGCGAGCCCCCTACGGCGGCGGTATCCGCGCACCGGAACACCACTCCGAGTCGAAGGAGGCGTTCTACGCCCACGAGGCGGGGCTGAAGGTCGTCATCCCTTCGACCCCCTACGAGGCGAAGGGGCTGCTCGCGGCGTCGATCCGCGACCCCGACCCGGTGATCTTCCTCGAACCGAAGCTGATCTACCGGGCGTTCCGCGAGGAGGTGCCCGAGGAGCCGTACACGGTCCCCATCGGCGAGGCGGCCACGCGCCGCGAGGGCGACGACGTCGCGGTGTTCACCTACGGCGCCATGACCCGCCCCACGCTGGAGGCCGCCGAGACGCTCGGCGAGGAGGGGATCGAATGCGAGGTCGTCGACCTCCGGACAATATCGCCGCTCGACCGCGAGGCGGTCGTCGAGGCGTTCGAGAAGACCGGCCGCGCGGTCGTCGTCCACGAGGCGCCGAAGACGGGCGGGCTCGCGGGCGAGATCACGGCGATCCTCCAGGAGGAGGCCCTCCTCTACCAGGAGGCGCCGATCGGCCGCGTCACCGGCTTCGACGTGCCGTACCCGCTGTACGCGCTGGAGGACTACTACCTCCCGTCCGCGGCGCGCATCGAGGACGGGATCTTGGAGGCGGTCGAATTTTAACATGTCCGCCGGAGATACATCCATGAACATCGAGGGCCGACGCACGATCGTCGAGCATCGAGGCGCGATCGACGAGCGTCGACGCGCGACCGCCGAGGGGGTCGACACATGACCGTCAAGGAGTTCAAACTCCCCGACGTCGGCGAGGGCGTCGCGGAGGGCGAACTGGTCTCGTGGCTGGTCGCGCCCGGCGACCGCGTCGAGGAGGATCAGCCCGTCGCCGAGGTCGAGACCGACAAGGCGCTCGTCGAGGTGCCGTCGAGCTACGACGGGACCGTCGAGGAGCTGTTCGTCGAGGAGGGGGAGATGGTCCCCGTCGGCGACGTGATCATCTCCTTCCGCGTCGACGAGGACGGCGACGCGGGGGCGGCCGCCGCCGACGCGGGAACTGACACCGAATCGGACTCCGATTCGGCCGCGGCCGACGAGCCCGAGCCGGAACCGGACGCGACCGCCGACGAGGGCGACGCGGAGCCCGCCGAACCCGACACGCCCTCCGGGCGCACCTTCGCGCCGCCGTCGGCCCGCCGGCTCGCCCGCGAACTCGGCGTCGACGTCGCGGCCGTCGAGGGGAGCGGTCCCGGCGGCCGCGTCGGCGAGGCCGACGTGCGGGCGCACGCCGAGGGCGCCGACGGATCCGCCGGTTCGGACGGCGAAGACGGTCCCGAACCGCGTCCCGCGCCCACGCCGACAGACGCGGGGTCCGAGGGGCGGAAGTCCGCGGTCAGCAAGCGCGGCGCCGGCGGCTCACGCGACGAGGGGTCGGCGGCGACCGGCGGCGGTCCCGAGCCCGCGGGCCGCGAGACGACGCTCGCGACGCCCGCGACGCGGAAGGTCGCGCGCGACCGGGGCGTCGACATCGACGACGTGCCGACCGACGAGACCCGCGACGGCGAGGCGTTCGTCACGGCAGAGGCCGTGAACGCCTACGCCGACGCGCTGGAGTCGGCGGCCGAGTCCGCCTCCGAGTCAGAACCCGAGCCGGCCGACGTCGACGCGGGTGCGGAGCCGGCCGCGACGGACGCCGCTTCGGCGGGCGACGAGACCGTCCCCTACCGCGGCGTCCGGCGCACCATCGGCAAGCAGATGGAGCGGTCGAAGTTCACGGCGCCGCACGTCACCCACCACGACACCGCCGAGGTCGACTCGCTCGTGGACGCCCGCGCGGACCTGAAGCCGACGGCCGAGGCCGAGGAGGTGAAGCTCACCTACATGCCGTTCGTGATGAAGGCCATCGTCGCCGGGCTGAAGGAACACCCGTACCTCAACAGCGAGCTCCGCGAGGAGGACGAAGCGATCGTCCTGAAGAAGGACTACAACCTCGGGATCGCGGTCGCGACCGACGCCGGCCTCATGGTCCCCGTCGTCGACGACGTCGACGAGAAGGGGCTCTTCGAGCTGGCCGACGAGGTGAACGACCTGGCCGCCCGCGCCCGCGAGCGCAAGCTCAAGCCCGCCGAGATGAAGGGCGGCACCTTCACCATCACCAACTTCGGCGCCATCGGCGGCGAGTACGCCACGCCGATCATCAACTACCCCGAGACCGCGATCCTCGGGCTCGGCGCCATCGAGGAACGACCCGTCGTGCGCGAGGGCGCCGACGGAGCGAGCGAGGTCGTCCCGGCGCCGACGCTGCCGCTGTCGCTGTCGATCGACCACCGCGTCGTCGACGGCGCGATCGCGGCCCAGTTCGCGAACACCGTCATGGAACACTTAGAAAACCCCCTGCTGCTACTCAACGAATAATGGTCGTCGGAGACGTCACCACGGGAACGGAGGTACTGGTCATCGGCGCGGGGCCGGGCGGCTACGTCGCCGCCATCCGCGCCGCACAGGAGGGACTCGACACGACCCTCGTCGAGAAGGACGCCTACGGGGGCGCCTGTCTCAACCGCGGCTGCATCCCCTCGAAGGCGCTGATCACGGGCAGCGGGCTCGCCCACGAGGCCGGCAACGCGGAGTTCATGGGCGTCCACGCGGACCCCGCCGTCGACATGGGAAAGATGGTCGAGTGGAAGGACGGCGTCGTCGACCAGCTGACGGGCGGCGTCGAGAAGCTCTGTAAGGCGAACGGCGTGAACCTGATCGAGGGGACCGCCTCGTTCGTCGGCGAGGACACCGTCCGCGTCGCGCACGGCGGCGACGGGCAGGGCTCCGAGACGCTCTCGTTCGAACACGCGATCGTCGCGACCGGCTCGCGACCGATCCAGATCCCCGGCTTCGAGTTCGCCGAGGACCACGTCTGGAGCTCCGCCGACGCGCTCGACGCCGACACCGTCCCGGACCGGCTCGGGATCGTCGGCGGGGGTTACATCGGGATGGAGCTGGCGACGACGTACGCGAAGCTCGGCGCCGACGTGACGGTCGTCGAGATGCTCGACGACATCCTCGACCCGTACGAGGACGACGTGAAGCGGATCGTCCGCAACCGCGCCGAGGAGCTGGGCGTCGAGTTCCACTTCGGCGAGGGCGCGAGCGAGTGGTCGGAGGCGCCCGACGGCGGCTACCTGCTCCACACGGAGACGGAAGAGGGGGAGGAGTCGACGTACGGCGTCGACAAGGTCCTCGTCGCGGTCGGCCGCCAGCCGGTCACGGACGGGCTCGACCTGGAGGAGGCCGGGATCGAGACTGACGAGCGCGGGTTCATAGAAACCGACGACCGCACCCGGACCGCCGTCGAGCACGTTCACGCCGTCGGCGACGTGGCCGGCGACCCGATGCTCGCGCACGCGGCCTCGAAGGAGGGGATTGTCGCCGCCGAGGTGATCGCCGGCGAACCCGCGGCGATGGACCAGCAGGCGATCCCCGCGGCCGTCTTCACCGACCCCGAGATCGGGACGGTCGGGATGACCGAGGAGGAGGCCGCGGACGCCGGCTTCGACCCCGCGGTCGGCGAGATGCCGTTCAACGCCTCCGGGCGGGCGATGACGACCGGCCACACCGAGGGGTTCGTCCGGATCGTCGCCGACGAGGAGACCGGCTTCGTCCTCGGCGGACAGATCGTCGGCCCCGAGGCGTCGGAGCTGATCGCGGAGGTCGCGCTCGCGATCGAGATGGGCGCGACCCTGGAGGACGTGGCCGCCACCGTCCACACCCACCCGACGCTCGCGGAGGCCGTGATGGAGGCGGCCGAGAACGCGCGCGGACAGGCGATCCACACGCTGAACCGCTGACCACGCTCGACACCGCTGAACCGCTGACCGCGCTCGACACCGCTGAACCGCTGACCGCGCTCGACACCGCTGAACCGCTGACCGCGCTCGACCCCTCCGTGTTTCCGTGCGGTCGCGGTCCTCGCCCGCCGAGGTCCCGCGACGAAGCGAACCGGTGCGCCGCTGGGCTCTCGAGTGTGACTCTGTCTCTTATACACATCTNGACCCTGGAGGACGTGGCCGCCACCGTCCACACCCCCCCGACGCTCGCGGAGGCCGTGATGGAGGCGGCCGAGAACGCGCGCGGACAGGCGATCCACACGCTGAACCGCTGACCACGCTCGACACCGCTGAACCGCTGACCGCGCTCGACACCGCTGAACCGCTGACCGCGCTCGACACCGCTGAACCGCTGACCGCGCTCGACCCCTCCGTGTTTCCGTGCGGTCGCGGTCCTCGCCCGCCGAGGTCCCGCGACGAAGCGAACCGATGCGCCGCTGGGCCCTCGAGTGTGACTCTCACTCATGACCGTCGAAGTGTCGAAACGGCTACTTATCGGGGCTGGTAGCAGACGCTTACCGCGCGGTAAACCCATCGGAGCGCCGCTGCGACCCCTGTCAGCGACTTCGAAGATTTACGAAAAGAACTTCATTATTTCGATAGAAACTCTCTGTTATAACGATGATTCCCTCTCCGACTTAGACAATATTATCAGCGAAGAGGGCCGATCATTTCTTGATGGCTAGTAACACCCAAGAGTGGTGGCCGGATCAGTTGGATCTGGAGCTGCTCGATCAGAACTCCGCGAACATCGGCCCCTACGACGAGGGGTTCGATTACGCGGCGGCGTTCGAGGAACTCGACCTCGAGGCGGTCAAATCCGACCTCGAAGACGTGATGACCGACTCGAAGGAGTGGTGGCCGGCCGACTACGGGCACTACGGCCCGCTGTTCATCCGGATGGCGTGGCACAGCGCCGGCACGTACCGCTCGCTCGACGGGCGCGGCGGCGCCGCCGGCGGACACCAGCGGCTCCCGCCGATCAGCAGCTGGCCCGACAACGTGAACCTCGACAAGGCCCGGCGGCTGCTGGAGCCGGTCAAGACGAAGTACGGCGAGAAGCTCTCGTGGGCGGACCTCATCGTGCTCGCCGGCAACGTCGCGCTGGAGTCGATGGGCTTCGAGACGTTCGGCTTCGCGGGCGGCCGCGAGGACGACTTCCGGGGCGACGACGCCGTCGACTGGGGCCCCGAAAGCGAGTTCGAGACGACCTCCCCCGACCGCTTCGACGAGGACGGCGACCTGAAGGCGCCGCTCGGCAACACCGTGATGGGCCTCATCTACGTCAACCCCGAGGGGCCGAACGGCGAGCCCGACCTCGAGGGCTCCGCGAAGAACATCCGCCAGTCGTTCAGCCGGATGGCGATGAACGACAAGGAGACCGTCGCGCTCATCGCCGGCGGCCACACGTTCGGGAAGGTCCACGGCGCCGACGACGGCGACAACCTCGGCCCGGAGCCCGAGGACGCCCCCATCGACCTCCAGGGTCTCGGCTGGGACAACGAGTTCGGCGAGGGGATGGGTCCCGACACGATCACCAGCGGCATCGAGGGGCCGTGGAACGCCACCCCGACCGTCTGGGACCTGAGCTACGTCAACAACCTGCTCAGCTACGAGTGGGAGCCGGAGAAGGGCCCCGGCGGCGCGTGGCAGTGGACCACGAAGAACGACGAGCTCGACGACGCCGCGCCCGGCGTCGCTGACCCCAGCGACAAGGAGGACGTGATGATGCTCACGACGGACGTGGCCCTGAAACACGACGACGACTTCCGGGCCGTCCTCGAGGAGTTCCGCGACGACCCCGACGAGTTCCAGGAGACGTTCGCGAAGGCGTGGTACAAGCTCATCCACCGCGACATGGGCCCGCCGGAGCGGTTCCTCGGCCCCGAGGTCCCGGAGGAGACGATGATCTGGCAGGACCCGCTGCCGGAGGCCGACTACGAGACGATCGGCGACGCGGAGGTCGCGGCGCTCAAGGAGGCGCTCCTCGACTCCGGGCTGTCGACCGGCGAGCTCGTCAAGACCGCGTGGGCGGCGGCGTCCACCTACCGCGACAGCGACAAGCGCGGCGGCGCCAACGGCGCTCGCATCCGCCTCGAACCGCAGCGCAGCTGGGAGGCCAACGAGCCAGAGCAGCTCGCGGACGTCCTCTCGACGCTCGAGGACGTTCAGGCCGAGTTCAACGAGTCGCGCTCCGACGACGTCCGCGTCTCGCTCGCCGACCTCATCGTGCTGGGCGGCACCGCGGCCGTCGAGGAGGCCGCGGCCGACGCCGGCTACGACGTCGAGGTGCCGTTCGCGCCCGGCCGCGTCGACGCCGCCGCGGAGCAGACCGACGTCGACTCCTTCGAGGCGCTCAAGCCCGAGGCCGACGGCTTCCGTAACTACCTCGGCGACGCCGACGAGGACGTCGAGGACCTCATGGTCGACAAGGCGGACCTGCTGAACCTGACCGCCAGCGAGATGACCGTGCTGGCCGGCGGCCTGCGTGCGCTGGGCGCCACCTACGGCGACCGCACCGCGTTCACCGACGAGCCGGGGACGCTCACCAACGAGTTCTTCGACAACCTGCTCGACATGGAGTACGAGTGGGACGAGGTCACCGACGCCGAGGACCTCTACGAGGTCCGCGACCGCGACACCGGCGAGGTCGCGTGGGAGGCGACGCGCGCCGACCTCATCTTCGGGTCGAACGCGCGGCTCCGCACCATCGCCGACGTGTACGCGAGCGACGAGGAGAAGTTCGTCGAGGACTTCGTCGCGACGTGGAGCGAGGTCATGAAGCTCGACCGCTTCGACCTCGACTAACGCGGTCGCTGCCCCGTCTGACAGGGGTCCGCGTTTCGACGGCTTCGGTACCCGGCCGTTCGGGCCGGGGACAACGGTTCGAAAGACGCCGCTTCGACGGGCACGTCTCACTATATATCAGTCAGTACCGGTAGCCACTGCTACCGCCCGATAGGAGCCGCCACGGAGGAAAACGTATAAAGATAGTGACCTATTATAAAACTGTTTAATAGAATCTCGCCTCCGATATGGTGATGTCACAGGATTCGGGGCGTCAGGCGGACTCGGTATCACGCCGGAAGTACCTGCTCACCTCGGCCGCCGTCGGAGCGGTCGGCCTCGCCGGGTGTAGCGGCAACGGCGGCGACGGCGACGACGGCGGCAGCGAGGAGAGCGGCAACACGATGAGCTCCGGGTCGTCGGGCCCGTCGACGGTGACCGCCGAGGGGTCGTCGACGGTGTACCCCATCTCGAACAAGGGGAGCTCCTACTGGAACTCGAACTCGCCGGCGAGCGACGGCGAGTACTGGGGGTCGAACGACGAGTCCTCGGTCGCCGGCTGGGACCAGATCGAGACCGACATGAACATCGCCGACTACTTCGCCAGCCTGTACGGCTTCGAACCGTCTGGCGAACGCTCGAACCCGCCGTTCGCGACCCGCGTCGCGCTGAGCCACTCGGGGACCGGCTGTGAGGCGGTTCGGGACGGACTCGTCGACATCGGGAACTCCTCCGGACCGATCACGGCGGAACTCGACATCAGCGAGGACGAGCGCGACGAGAACTACGTCGACCACGTCGTCGGCCGCGACGGGCAGCCGGTGTTCGTCAGTCAGGCGATCTACGACGCCGGCGTCGAACAGCTCACCGGCGACCAGATCCGCGGTATCTACCAGGGCGACATCACCAACTGGAGCGAGGTCGGCGGCCCGGACCAAGAGATCTACGTGGTCGGCCGCGCCGAGGGCTCCGGGACGGACACCTCGTTCCGGCTGAACATGCTCGGCGACGCCGACGCGCCGATGGACGTCGACACGCGCCTCGGGCAGAACCAGCAGGTCCAACAGGTCCTCCAAGACAACGACAACGCCATCGGCTACATGGCGCTGGCGTTCTCCGGGTCGGGGATCCAGGCGATCGCCATCGACTTCGAAGGCACCGTCTACCGCCCCGACCCCGACGCCGAGAACACCATCTTCGACTCCGAGTACCCGCTGAACCGGGACCTGCACATGTACACCCGGATCGACGAGGAGACGCCCGAGGGCACGGACAAGCGCGAGGCCGCGTTCCTCAACATGTTCCTGACCGAGTTCGGCCAGAAGACGTTCGTCGAGGACGTTAACTACATCACGCTGCCGACGTCGGACATCGAGGCCGAGCGCGAGAAGCTCCCCGACCAAGCGTAACGTTCGGCCGCGCGAACCGCGGTTCGCGGCCACTTCCATTATATGTCATTCAAAACCTCTCAAACCGGTTGGCGCGCTCGCATCGAACGGCGGCTGACCGGCGCCCGGGAGTTCGTCGACGACACCGACCCGGAGGCGCTGGCCGTGGTCACCGCCTCGATGGGAGCGCTACTGACCGCCTTCCTCGGCTTCCTGCTCGCCTCGCCGTGGACCGCCGTTCCGTTCGGGGCGTTCCTGCTCGTCACCGGCTACGGCTGGGCGCGCCATCAGGCGCTCGTCGCCCGCGCGATCTCCCTCGCAATGACGACGGTGACGCTCCTCACGCTCGGCCTCATCGTCGTGTTCATCTTCGCCGAGTCGATCCCGGCGTTTCGGTACGAGACGGCGAGCGTCTTCGGCGTCTCCGTTCCCGGCGCCGGGATGTTCACACAGGCGCGCTGGGACGCCGTCTCGGACCCCGTTCGCTACTCGCTGCTCCCGATGATCCACGGGACGGTGATGGTGACGACCATCGCGACGCTCGTGGCGGCCCCGCTCGGCGTCGCCGCGGCGCTCTTCATCGCCGAGATCGCGCCGCCGCGGGTCCGCGAACTCGTCAAGCCGGGCATCGAGATACTGGCGGGCATCCCCTCGATCGTCTACGGCTTCATCGGGTTCACCGTGATCAACCCGTGGGCGAGCGGGGCGTTCGACCTCAACGGCGGCTCGACGTACCTGTTCGTCGGGATGGTCGTCGGGCTGATGGCGCTGCCGACGGTCGTCTCCGTGGCCGAGGACGCGCTGACGAGCGTCCCGGACGTGATGAAGGACGGGTCGCTCGCGCTCGGGGCGACCGACTGGCAGTCGATGACCTCGATCACGCTGCCGGCGGCCTTCTCCGGCGTCTCGGCGGCCGTCCTGCTCGGCGTCGGGCGAGCGATCGGCGAGACGATGGCCGCGACGGTGATGCTGGCCGGCGTCCCGCGGATAAGCGACCCCCTCGTGAACGTCTTCTACGGCTACGAGACGCTCACCTCCCTCATCGCCCGCGGCTACGGGAGCGCGAACGGCGTCCACGAGAGCGCGCTGTTCGCCGCCGGGGTCGTCCTGTTCGTGACCGTGTTGTGCCTGAGCATCGGCTCGCAGTACATCGAGGCGCGTATGCGTCGCCGCCTCGGGGGTGCGGAATGAGCCGCGCCACGCGGACCGCGCTCGTTCGGGACGACCGCACGCTGTACGAGGCGGTCGCCGGGACCGCCGTCGGCCTCTCCGGGGTCGCGTTCGTCGTCGGCCTGGCGGCGCTTCTGGGACTCGTCGGGATCGACGCCCCCGTCGCCGGCGTCGGGCTGTCTGTCGCGCTCGGAGCGCTGCTGCTCGCGCTCGGCGCGTCGGTCGTCGGCTTCGGGATGGCCTCGCGGTTCGGGTTCGTCGACGCCGCGCCCCAGCCCAGCGCGGGGATCGTCGCCGCGGTCGCGTTCACTGCGATCTGGGGCGCCGTGGGCGCGGCCGCGTCCGGTGCGGCGGGGGTCGGGACGGGCGGTCGGCTCGCCCTCGGGGCGGTCCTCGGCGGAACCGCGTTCGCGGCGACCGCGTTCCCCCGCGAGGACGTCGGATCGACGGCGCCAGCGGGCGCGCTCGCGGTCCTCTGTGGGCTCTCGCTCCTCACTGGCCTCATCGGCCCCGGGTGGGAGCGCGCGCTCGACGGGTACAACGCGACGCTGTTCGGCGACACCGTCGTTCCGGCGGTCGTGCTGTTCGCCTCGCTGGTGACCGGCTGGAGCGCCGCGAAGGCGTACGGCGGGTTCGGCGCTCGCGGCCGCAACGTCGGCGCCTATGTGCTCATCTACCTCGTCGTCGGCTCGATACTGGCGGTGCTGGTCGGACTCGTCGCCTTCGTCGCCGCGAAGGGGCTCCCCGGGCTGTTCAACGGCTTCTCCCTCGGGGGGTCGGGGCTCGTCAGTTGGCCGTTCCTGACAAGCGGCGCCGGCCTGACGGCCGAGGTCGCGGGCGTATTCCCCGCCCTCCTCGGGACGATATGGCTGGTCGCCGGCGCCGTCCTCTTCGCCGTGCCGACCGGGGTCGGCGCCGCCGTGTTCCTCAGCGAGTACGCCGAGCAGGGCCGGTTCACGGGGGCGGTCGAGGTGGCGACCAACGGCCTCTGGAGCACGCCGAGCATCGTGTTCGGTCTGTTCGGCGCCGCCTTCCTGATCCCGCGGTTCGGTAACCAGAAGTCGCTGATCGCCGGCATGTTGACGCTCGGCTTCATGCTGCTGCCGCTGGTGTTGATCACGAGCCGGGAGGCGATACTCGCGGTCCCCGACGAGTACCGCGACGCCAGCGCGGCGCTCGGCGTCTCGAAGTGGCAGACGGTCCGCAGCGTCGTCCTCCCCGCGGCGATCCCCGGTGTGACCACCGGCGTCATCCTCGGCGTCGGACGCATCGCCGGCGAGACCGCCCCGATCCTGCTGACGATGGGCGGCGGCGTCCTCCCGGCGAAGTCGGCCGCTCCGGACGTGCTGGGAAGCTTCCGACTGAGCGCGTCGCCGCCGTTCGTCAGCAACCCCTCGCTGTTGGAGGCGACGAGCGCGCTCCCGTATCAGCTGTACGCGCTCATCACCGCGGGCCTGAGCGGCAACATCCAGAATCCACAGGAGTACGCGTGGGGGCTGGCGCTGACGCTGCTGCTCGTCGTGCTGGCCTTCTACGCGGTCGGTATCGCGACGCGCTACTACTTCAGGCGGAAACTACACCAATGAGTCAGACAGACGCAGCGGAACCCGTGGCGGACCGCACCGACGGCCAGGGGGTCTCCACGACCGCCGGCGAGACCGTCGAAGAGACGCGCCCGGAGTGGACGAGCTACGAGGCCGGCGGCGAGACGAAGTTCGCCGTCGACGACCTCGACGTCCACTACGGCGACGACCACGCGCTGAAGGGCGTCTCCATGGACATCCCCGAGCGGAGCGTGACGGCGCTGATCGGCCCGTCCGGCTGCGGCAAGTCGACGTTCCTCCGGTGTCTCAACCGGATGAACGACCGCATCCGTGCGGCCAGCGTCGACGGAACCGTCGAGCTCGACGGCGAGGACGTGTATCAGGACGGCGTCGACCTCGTCGAGCTACGCAAGCGGGTCGGGATGGTGTTTCAGAGCCCCAACCCCTTCCCCAAGTCGATCCGCGAGAACGTGTCGTACGGTCCGCGGAAACACGGCGACATCGAGACGGGACTCCTCGCCCGACTGACCGGGCGCGCGGAGCCCGACCGCGAGGAGGCGCTCGTCGAGCGGTCGCTCGAACGGGCCGCGCTGTGGGAGGAAGTGAGCGATCGACTGGACGACAACGCGCTCGGGCTGTCCGGCGGCCAGCAGCAGCGGCTCTGTATCGCCCGGTGCCTGGCGGTCGATCCGGAGGTCATCCTCATGGACGAACCGGCCTCGGCGCTCGACCCCATCGCCACCTCGAAGATCGAGGACCTCATCGAGGACCTCGCGCAGGACTACACGGTCGTCGTCGTCACCCACAGCATGCAGCAGGCGGCCCGCGTCTCCGACCAGACCGCGGTCTTCCTGACCGGCGGCGAGCTCGTCGAGTACGACGACACCGAGAAGATCTTCGAGAACCCCGAGAGCCAGCGCGTCGAGGATTACATCAGCGGAAAGTTCGGGTGATCACCGTGCCGCGAGAGGACTACCGCGACTCGCTGGACGAGCTGCGCGCCGACGTCGAGTCGATGGGAACGGCGGTGCTCGACCAGCTCTCGCGGTCGCTCGACGCCCTCGAGACGGACGACCGCGGGCTGGCCCGCGAGGTGATCGCCGGCGACGAGCGCATCAACCGGCGGTACCTCGACCTCGAAAGCGACTGTATCGACCTGATCGCGCTCCAACAGCCCGTCGCCTCCGACCTGCGCTTCGTCGCCGCCTCGTTCAAGATCCTCACCGACGTAGAGCGGGTCGGCGACCTCGCGACGAACCTCGCCCGGCACGCGCTCGCCGCCCGACCGGACGAGATCTCCGAGGTCCGGGTCCGGGAGATCGGCGAGACGGCCCGCGACCAGGTCCGAGCGGCCCTCCAAGCCTACGTCGACGCCGATCCAGCCGCGTGTCGGGCGATCGCCGAGCGGGACGACGAGCTCGACGCCTCGTGTCAGCACGCCAGCGAGACCGTCGTCCGCGAGCTCGTCGCCAGCGAACCCGACCGCTGGGAGGTCGAACAGCTGCTCGACGGCGTGTCGCGGTTGCTGCTCACGATTCGGGACCTGGAACGGGTCGGCGACCACGCCGTCAACATCGCCGCGCGCACGCTGTACGCGACCGACGGCGACCCCGAGCTGATCTACTGACAATGGAGACCAGAAAGCTCCAGGAGGTCGGCGGCGGGACGTTCACCGTCTCGATCCCGAGGGGGTGGGCGACGACTCACGGCTTCGAGGTCGGCATGGAGCTCCAGCTGTACACGCACCGCGACGGGTCGATACTCGTCCGGTCCTCCGAGGCGGACGTCGACCGCCTCGACGACGCGACGATCGACGTCGACGGGGGGACCGATGCCGCCGAACGTGCCGTGCGAACGGCCTACGCGGTGGGGTTCGAGACGGCGACGCTGCGTCGGCCGGACGGGTTCGACGACGCGGAGCGCAAGGCGGTCCGATCGACGACGCGGGACCTGGTCGGGATGAACGTCCTCAGCGAGTCCGACACGGAAGTCACGGTCGGACACCTCTTGGACGCGTCGTCCGTCTCCGTCTGTCAGTCGGTCGTCCAGCTACAGTACGTGGTCGGTTCGCTCCTCCGCGACGCGGCCGAGAGCTTCGCCGAGGCCGCGGACACGCACGCGCGGGTCCGCGACCGCGCCGACGAGGCGCGCCGCTCGGCGGAGATGGTGACGCGACACTTCTCGCGGTCGCTGGTCTCGCACGCCGAGCTCGACGCGCTCGGCGTCTCCCGCCCCGAGCTGTTCGCGTACCACGCGACCGCCCGTCGCCTCGGAACGCTCGCGGACCTATCCGTTCGCATCGAACGCACCGGCGAACGCCTCTCCGAGCCGCCCGCGGCCGAGCCGGCCGAAGCCGTGCGCTCCGCCGCCGACGACGTCGCGTGCGCCGTCGACGACGCGGTGACCGCCGTTCTCGACGACGATCCGACGGGGGTCCGGCGGGCGAGGGGTCGCTGTGACGACGCCGAAGACGCCATCGAAGCCGTCGAACGGCGGGCGTACGACGGGGCCGCTTCGGGAACGGCTCCCGGGACGGCCGCCCTCTCGGCCGTTACCTGTCACCTACGGCGGGCCGTCGAGTGCGGTCGGTCCGTGGCCGACACCGCGGCGAGATCCGCGGTCCGCGCCGAGAACGTCGACGGCTGACCGTCCGTCCGACCGGTCGTCGCACCGCGGGTGCGGTCCGTCACTCGGCTTCGGGCCGGTGTTCCGCGACGACGGCCTCCACCTCGCCCCACGCGACCGGCGGCTCCATCGCGGCGAGCGCCTCGTCGAGCGCGGTCAGCCGGTCGCCGAACCGCGCGACCCACTCGGGGTCCGCCTGCGAAGCGAGCCGGTCCCCGACCGCCCCGTGGCGGCCCTGTACCTCGTCGATCTGCGGCTCGATCCCCGACGGCGCGGGAGCGCCCTCGCGTTCGGCCCACCTCCGGAGCGCCGCCAGCTCCGCCCGGAGGTCGGCGATCAGCAGCGACGCGACCCGGTGGCGGACCCGCGCGGCGGCCCACGTCCGTCCCGCTTCGCCCTCCGGACCGCTGCCGTCGCCACCGAGGGCTTCGGAGACCTCGTCGAGCTCCTCGATCGACTCCGCGAGCGCGTCGACGTCGCCGTCGAGTTCCGCGGCCCGTCGGTCGGGGTCGGTGAGCCACTCCTCGAAGGAGCCGAGCTCGAATTGGAGGTCGTCGGCGGCGCGTTGGACCTCGGTCGCGGCGGTCGTCAGCCGCCTGATCCGTCGCGCGACCTCGTAGAGGTCGCCCTCCGCTCTCATCGCGAGAACCTCCTGAACGGCCTCGCCGAGCGCGTCAGACCGGTCCTCGACCGCGTCGAGGCGCGCATCGAAGTCGCCGAGGCGCGTCGACACGAGATCGAGGTCCGCGACCGGTGAAGCGGTCTCCCGCGCGCCGTCCAGCTTCTCGGCAGCGAGTTCCACCCGCGTCTCGGCGGTCGTCACCACCTTCGACGCGTTCGCGAGCGCGTCGTCGACGGCCGCCCGACGGACCGTCCCGTCCCGCGCCACGATCGCGAGCGTCTCCCGTCGCTCGCCGAGGTCCCTCTCGTCGTCGTTGACGAGCTCGGCCGCCCGCTCCGTGGACATCCCGTCGAGGTCCGTCGAGCCGCCGTCCGACGCCGTCTCAGTCGTGCGACCTCTGCTTCCCCGTTCGTCGGCCGTTCGCTGTCGTTCACGTTTCATCTCAAGTCACTCCACGGACGCGGTCGGCGGGCAGAGTCCCGCTCGTCAGGACCTCGATCCGACCGCTCGCCTTACGGCGGTCCGGCTCGCGCTCGGCGAACGCCGCCGCCATCTGGCTCCGGCCCGCGTTCTGGACGCAGACGAACGCGGTCCGACGGTCCGGCCGATTGTGGTGGCTCACGGCCCGTTATGCGGGAGGTATCACTATAATCGTTACTTGGGACCGCTACCGAGAGATATAGAGCAATATAGCGATCCGAACACTGTTCACACTGCGGGGAGGACCCGAACGATGAATTCTATATCGCGACATGAGATTTATCAAGCCGGCTCCGGTCGAACCCCACAGCTGACCGCACGCTCGATTTTCACGCCCGATCCGGCGTTTCGGCGGCGATCGACCGGCTTTTTTCCCGCCGGACCCTCGCCCGCGACATGGCCGACGAGTTCGACCCGGAGAAGTTCGAGGACAAGTACGCGCACTACTTCAACGAGCTCCAGCGGGCGTACAAGAACGCGTTCGAGCAGATGAACGACCGGTACGACTCGGAGCTGATCCACGGGATCGACCAGACCGTGCTCAACGAGTCGGAGCCGTTCTACGAGGACGGCGAGTTCCGCGTCGAACTCCCGGAGAACCCGCGCGAGCGCATCCGCGGCGCCGTCGCGGTCGACGACGAGACGTTCGAGGAGACGTTGGAGGAGTACGTCAAGCGGATCGAGTCCGAGCTGTACCGGACCCTCGGCGTCGATCGGCCGGAGTGATTCGACGAGGCGCGTCACCCGCCGGAATCCGCCCGAACCAAAGGCATAAGCCCGCCGCCCGCCAACTCGCGGGCATGAGCACGGACACCGACGCGGCTGACGCGGAAAACGAACTCCGCGAGCGGATCACGAACTTCCTGCGGCGCAACTTCCCGCAGATCCAGATGCACGGCGGGAGCGCCGCCATCGCCCACCTCGACCGCGAGAAGGGCGAGGTCACGGTCCAGCTCGGCGGCGCCTGTTCCGGCTGCGGTATCTCCCCGATGACGATCCAGGCGATCAAGTCTCGGATGGTCAAAGAGATTCCCGAGATCGAGACGGTCCATGCCGACACCGGCGCGTCCGCCGGCGCGGACGGCGACCTCGGCGGCACCAGCAGCGGCGGCGGCATGTCTCCCTCCTTCCCCGGCGAGACGACCGACGACGACGGCGGCGACGACGAAGGCCCCCAGGCCCCGTTCTGAGTCGGTCCGAACCGCGACGCTCTCCTCTCTCTTTCCGCTTCGCCAGTCGCATCACTGTTCGCCGATACTCAGGCGTTTTAGGGCCGAAGAGTCGTTGTAACGGCCTTTTTCTCGTTTCCGCTGTGTCTCCCCGGCGACTCTGATTAAATTGTATATCGCTATATCGAATCCGATCCGTCGGTCCCGCTCGGTCCGACTGAAGGCTTTTTCTCCCCGGCAGCCGTGGGGAGTTGCTATGTACCATCGCGAGGTCGAACCCACGGCGGAGTACGTCGCGCGGTTCGAGACGGGCGCCGACTGGCGCGAGGAGATAGAGAGCCTCGCACGCGAGGAGGACGTCGAGGCCGGCTGGTTCACGGCGCTCGGCGCGGTCCAGGACGCGGACGTCTGGTTCTACGACCAGGAGGAGACCGAGTACCGCTCGGTGACGTTCGACGAGCCGCTGGAGGTGGCCGCCTGCGTGGGCAACGTCTCGCTCCTGGAAGGAGACGTTTTCGCGCACACCCACGCTGTGCTGTCGCGACCGAGCGGCCAGGCGCTCGCGGGCCACCTCGACTCCGCGACCGTCTGGGCCGGCGAGTGCCACCTGCGCGCGTTCGCCGAGCCGCTGGAGCGCTCGCACGACGAGGCGACCGACCTCGACCTGTGGCTGTGACCCGCCGAACGCGCCGCGTGATTCCCTCGACCGAGGCCCGATGAGACCGGACGACGAGCGCTACTTCGCGCGGATCGAGGAGCGGCTCGACGAGGCGTGGGACGTGGCGGAGGCGGCCAAAGAGCAGGGTCGGGACCCGGAGCCGGAGATCGAGATCCCGGTCGCCCGCGACATGGCCGACCGCGTCGAGAACATCCTCGGTATCGACGGCGTCGCGGAGCGGGTCCGCGACCTGGAGGGGGAGATGTCCCGCGAGGAGGCCGCCCTGGAGCTCGTCACCGACTTCGTCGACGGCAGCGTCGGCGACTACGACTCCCGCGAGGGGAAGATCGAGGGGGCCGTCCGCACCGCCGTCGCGCTGCTCACCGAGGGCGTCGTCGCCGCGCCGATCGAGGGGATCGACCGCGTCGAACTGCTGGAGAACGACGACGGCACCGAGTTCGTCAACGTCTACTACGCCGGCCCGATCCGCTCGGCGGGCGGGACCGCGCAGGCGCTGTCGGTGCTCGTCGCCGACTACGCCCGGTCGCTGCTGGGCATCGACGAGTACAAGCCGCGCGACGTGGAGGTCGAGCGCTACGCCGAGGAAATCGCCTTATACGACAAGGACACCGGGCTCCAGTACACGCCGAAGGACAAGGAGTCGAAGTTCATCGCGAAGCACATCCCCGTCATGCTCGACGGGGAGGCGACGAGCGACGAGGAGGTCTCGGGGTTCCGCGACCTCGAACGCGTCGACACCAACTCCGCGCGCGGCGGGATGTGCCTCGTCGCCGCCGAGGGGATCGCGCTGAAGGCCCCGAAGATCCAGCGGTACACCCGCGACCTCGACGAGGTCGACTGGCCGTGGCTCCAGGACCTCATCGACGGGACGATCGGGAAGGACGGGGCAGGCGACGGCGACGCCGCGGAGGCGGAGGAGGACGCGGCCGACGCGGAGGGCGGCGACGGCGGGGAGGGCGGCGACGGCGAATCGGACGAGGCGGAGGGCGAGCCCGAGAACGGGGCCGAAGCCGACGGCCCGCCCCGCGCTGACCCCTCCCAGAAGTTCCTCCGGGACCTCATCGCGGGTCGCCCCGTGTTCACCCACCCGAGCGAGGCCGGCGGGTTCCGACTCCGCTACGGTCGCGCGCGAAACCACGGATTCGCGACCGGCGGCGTCCACCCGGCGACGATGCACATCGTCGACGACTTCCTCGCGGCCGGGACGCAGATCAAGACGGAGCGGCCGGGGAAGGCCCACGGCGTCGTCCCCGTCGACTCCATCGAGGGGCCGACGGTCCGGCTCGCGAACGGCGAGGTCCGCCGGATCGACGACCCCGAGGAGGCGAAGGAGGTCCGCAACGGGATCGAGAAGGTGCTCGACCTCGGCGAGTACCTCGTCAACTACGGCGAGTTCGTCGAGAACAACCACCCGCTCGCGCCCGCCTCGTACGCCCCCGAGTGGTGGGTCCAGGAGTTCGAGGCGGCCGGCGCCGACGTTCAGGCCATGGGCGACGACCCGCACGTCGACCTCGACCACCCCGACGTCGACGAGGCGCTCGCGTGGGCGCGCGAGTACGACTGCCCGCTCCACCCCGAGTACACCTACCTCTGGCACGACGTGTCGGTCGACGCCTTCGAGGCGCTCGCCGACGCGGTCGCCGCGGGCGAGGTCGTCGAGGGCGTCCTCGCGGTCGAGCGCACCGAGGCGGTCCGGGACGCGCTGGAGTCGCTTTTGCTCGAACACGCTGCGACCCCGGACGCGCTCCGGATTCCCACGTGGCGCCCGCTCGCGCGGTCGCTCGGGATCGACGACGGGCTCCGGAAGGAGTGGGACGCGGACGACCTCTCGCGGGCCGCTCGCGAGTACGCTGACGGCGAGAACGCGATCCGCGCGGTCAACGAGGTTGCGCCGTTCGAGATCCGCGAGCGCGCGCCGACCCGGATCGGCAACCGGATGGGCCGCCCCGAGAAGTCCGAGAGCCGCGACCTCTCGCCCGCGGTCCACACGCTCTTCCCGATCAACGAGGCGGGCGGCCCGCAGCGCGACGTGGCCGAGGCCGCGAACGTCATGGACGACACGGGACACCGCGGGCGGCACGAACTTCAGGTCTCCGACCGGGTCTGTCCCGACTGCGGCGAGCACACCTACGCCGCGCTCTGTCCCGACTGCGAGACGCACACGGAGCCGCACTACGAGTGCAACGACTGCGGCACCGTCTGCGAGCCGGACGAGGCCGGCCGGGTCGAGTGCCCGAACTGCGAGTGGGAGGTGACGGCCGCGACGTACCAGGAGGTCGACGTCAACGACGCGTACCGCTCCGCGCTGGAGACGGTCGGCGAGCGCGAGTCCGCCTTCGAGATCCTCAAGGGGGTCCAGGGGCTCACCTCGCGGAACAAGACGCCCGAGCCGATCGAGAAGGGCGTCCTCCGCGCGAAGAACGGCGTCACGTCGTTCAAGGACGGCACGGTCCGGTACGACATGACGGACCTCCCGGTCACCGCGGTCAAACCCGCGGAGCTCGACGTCACCGCCGACCACTTCCGCGAACTCGGCTACGAGACCGATATCGACGACGAGCCGCTGCGCCACGACGACCAGGTGGTCGAACTCCGCGTCCAGGACATCGTCCTCTCGGACGGCGCGGCCGAGCACATGCTCAAGACCGCGGACTTCGTCGACGACCTGCTCGAACAGTTCTACGGCCTCGATCGCTTCTACGAGGTGAACGAACGCGACGACCTCGTCGGCGAGCTCGTCTTCGGGATGGCGCCGCACACAAGCGCCGCAACTGTCGGGCGAGTGGTAGGTTTCACGTCGGCCGCGGTCGGATACGCACATCCGTACTTTCACGCCGCGAAACGTCGGAATTGCTTCCATCCAGAGACGAAAATCTGGTACGAGGACGAGACCGGTAGTTTACGATACGACGAGATCGACGACTTCGTCGAGACGTACCTCGATCAGTCTGAGATCGAGTTCGACGACTTCGGAACGGCGATTGGCGAACTGGAAGGCGTCGACGGAGACCTGTCCGTTCCCGCGGTGACTGCTGACGGAGAGCGAGTCTCTCGACCGGTTGAGGCGGTCAGCAAACATGAAGCCCCGGATCACATGATACAGGTCCGTACGACGTCCGGACGCTCGATAACCGTCACTCCCGATCACGGTGTCCACGTGTACGACGGAGAACAAGACGAGATCGTCAGCAGGGACGCACAGGACCTCGACACGACCGATAAACTGGTCGTTCCTGATTCGATCGGGAGCGACGACTCCGGTCGGAGTCAACAGCGGTTCGATCTGCTTGCCGAGTTCATCCGATCCGAAGCGGTCCCGACCGACCGTCTCATGATAAAGGGACTAGACAAAGATCGGCTGTACGATCTCTTTGAGGACACCTTCGCGGATGACTGGGAGGGACGGTTCTACCCGCTCCAGAGCATGACTGAGGTGTTCGACACGAACAAGAAGACGCTGAGTAACTACTTGTACCGAGAGAGTTTCCCCGCGTCGTATCTAGAGCAGTGCTTCTCTTCGACCGATGATCTCCTCGCGTTCGTTCCCGACGACGTGACGCTCGGGATGAAACGTGACCGCACAGAGATCGATCGGACCGTTGACCTCAACCAGCGCGTCGCAACGCTACTCGGCTACTACGCGGCCGAGGGATTCGCTCGTGAACAGGAGACGCCGAAAGGGACGATCCACCAAACGACAATCTGCGGGACCGAGACGGAAGCGAGGGAGTTCTTCCTCAACGCTTTGCGCGAGGAGTTCGGAGTCGACCCGTACGAAGAGAACAACGCGAAGGTCACCGTATCCGGCCGTCTCCTTCGAGCCTTCTTTGATTCCGTCCTCGACGCTGGCGTGCGTGCAGAGAGCAAACGTGTTCCGGACTCCATCTTCGACGCGCCCGAAAAAACGGTTGGTGCGTACCTGAGCGGGTATTTCAGCGGTGACGGCGGTGTCGACAAGGGCTCTCTCCGGATCACGGCTACGACGGTAAGTGAGGAGCTTCGCGAGGACTTACTCGCGCTCCTACGGCGACTGGACATCCACGCGACGGTCGACCGACCGAAGCGCGTCCTACTTCACGAGAAATTCCCCGAGTTCTACGATGAGAGCGACATGCGGCTGACCTCTCAGACATACGTCATTTCTGTCTCTTCACGGGACGCCGTTCGGTTCTCCGAGATTGCTGGGTTCCACCTCTCTCGGAAGCACGACCGACTCATGGAGAACGTCTCGTCTGTCGACCCGTACGCACCGAAGGTATCGGACGGCGGATCCGGAGAGTACCTCGTCGAGGGCGTCGACGAAGTCGAGATCGTCGAGAGCGACGTTGACCACGTGTACTGTCTCACCGTCGAGGAGACGCACTCCCTCGTTGCGAACGATCTGTCGGTCGATCAATGCGACGGTGACGAGGACTGCGTCATGCTCCTCATGGACGGACTGCTCAACTTCTCGAAAGAATTCCTGCCAGACCAACGCGGCGGGCGGATGGATGCACCCTTAGTGATGTCTTCGCGAATCGACCCCTCGGAGATCGACGACGAGGCGCACAACGTCGACATCGTGCGGGAGTACCCGCTGGAGCTGTACGAGGCGTCGCGCGAGCTGGCCGACCCGGAGGCGGTCGAGGAGCTGATCCAGATCGGCGAGGACACGCTCGGGACCGACGACGAGTACCACGGGTTCGACCACACCCACGACACGACGGACATCGCGATGGGGCCGGATCTCTCGGCGTACAAGACGCTCGGCGACATGATGGAGAAGATGGACGCGCAGCTGGAGCTGGCCCGGAAGCTGCGCGCGGTCGACGAGACCGACGTGGCCGAACGGGTGATCGAGTACCACTTCCTGCCGGACATCATCGGCAACCTGCGGGCGTTCTCGCGGCAGGAGACGCGCTGTCTCGACTGCGGCGAGAAGTACCGCCGGATGCCCCTGACGGGCGAGTGCCGCGAGTGCGGCGGGCGCGTGAACCTCACCGTCCACGAGGGGTCGGTGAGCAAGTACGTCGACACCGCCATCGAGGTCGCGGAGCGGTTCGGCTGCCGGCCCTACACGAAACAGCGGCTGAAGGTGTTAGAGGGGTCGCTGGAGTCGATCTTCGAGGACGACACGAACAAGCAGTCCGGCATCGCGGACTTCATGTGACGACCGCGGGACGACCCCGCCCCGTCGCGGCCTGTCCCGCGGCGGCGACGGGGTCACTCTCCCCGTCAGGGGAGACCGGCGAGCGGTGGTTGGGTGTACCGACAGCGTGTTCCGGATGACTTCCAGACTGTGCCTCTCGTCTGCGGGCTGGAAGCCGATCTTAGTTTGCGTCTCCGCGTTCTTGTATGTGTGGCATGGCATACCAGACTTTTAAAAATGGAACGGCGGTCTGACCGCGGTCGTCGCCGCGCGTTCGATCGGCCGTCGCGCGTGCTCAGTCGCCCGCGCGCGCCGCCTCGACGACCCGCGTGAACTCGCGGGCGGTCTCGGTGATGACCTCGTAGTCGCCGCGCTCGGCGGCGTCGTAGTCGACGAGGGCGCCGCCGGCGCCGACCGCGAACGCGCCCGCGTCGACGTAGTCGGCCGCGTTGTCGGGGCTCACGCCGCCGGTCGGCATCATCGGGATCTGGCCGAGCGGACCCTTCATGGCGCCGAGGTGGGCCGGGCCGACGGTCTTCGCGGGGAACACCTTCACGAAGTCCGCGCCGGCCTCGTAGCCGCGGATCGCCTCCGTCGGCGTCATCACGCCCGGGGCGCTGACGGCGCCGTAGCGGTTACACGTCTCGATGACGTCCTCGTGGAGGCTCGGCGAGACGACGAACTCCGCGCCCGCCATCAGCGTGGTCCGGGCCGTCTCGCTGTCGAGGACCGTTCCCGTGCCCACGACGACCTCGTCGTCGAAGGAGCCAGCGACCTCGCCGAGCTTCTCGGCCACGTCCGGCGTGTCGGCCGTGATCTCGACGGCGGTGACCCCGCCCTCGCGCAGCGCCTCGGTGATCTCGATCAGCTGGTCGGCGGGGACTCCGCGCAACACCGCGACGACGCCGCTGTCGACGAGCCGTGAGAGCGTCTCGTTCATACCTCCAGTTTCCCGAGTCGGGACTTAAAACCGCCCCGATGGCCGCAGGCGGTGAGCCCGGGCGCGAGCGCCGCCGTCGACCGCGAACGCCGCCGCCGACAGCGAATGCCGCCGCCGACAGCGAACGCCGCCGCCGATCGCGAGCGGGGTCCCGTCTCAGCCGCCTGTCCCGTGACACCGGTCGACACGAAATCGGCGGCGATCGGGGGTACTCGCCCGCGAAACGGCCGCGACGAAACACTACCCTTTTGACCCTCCTTTCGGTAACACTCGGTATAATGGGCCGACGCAAGAAGATCGTTCAGGAATGTGAGCGGCTGATGGACACCCCGGAGAACATCCGGAACATCGCCATCGCCGCCCACGTCGACCACGGGAAGACGACGCTCTCCGACAACCTGCTGGCGGGCGCCGGCATGATCTCCGAGGACACCGCGGGCGAGCAGCTCGCGATGGACACGAAGGAGGACGAGCAGGAGCGCGGGATCACCATCGACGCGGCGAACGTCTCGATGACCCACGAGTACGAGGACACCAACCACCTCGTCAACCTCATCGACACCCCGGGCCACGTTGACTTCGGGGGCGACGTCACCCGCGCGATGCGCGCGGTCGACGGTGCGCTGGTGGTCGTCGACGCCGTCGAGGGCGCGATGCCCCAGACGGAGACGGTGCTCCGGCAGGCGCTCCGCGAGGGCGTGAAGCCGACGCTGTTCATCAACAAGGTCGACCGCCTCATCTCGGAGCTCCAGGAGGGGCCCCAGGAGATGCAAGAGCGGCTGATGTCCGTCATCGCCGACGTCAACGAGCTCATCCGCGGGATGGCCGAGAACATGGACGACATCCCCGAGGACTGGACCGTCTCCGTCGAGGACGGCACGGTCGGGTTCGGCTCCGCGCTGTACAAGTGGGGCGTCTCGATGCCCTCGATGCAGCGGACCGGCATGGACTTCGGCGACATCATGGAGCTCGAACAGAACGACAAGCGCCAGGAGCTCCACGAGCGGACGCCGCTGTCGGACGTCGTGCTCGACATGGTCTGCGAGCACTTCCCGAACCCGGTCGACGCCCAGCCCCGCCGCGTCCCGCGCATCTGGCGCGGCGACCCCGAGTCCGACTTGGCCGACACGATGCGGCTGGTCGACGAGGACGGCGAGGTCGTCTTCATGGTCACCGACATCTCGATGGACCCGCACGCGGGCGAGATCGCGACGGGCCGCGTCTTCTCCGGCACGCTGGAGAAGGGCCAGGAGCTGTACGTCTCCGGCACCGCCGGCAAGAACCGCATCCAGAGCGTCGGCCTCTTCATGGGGTCCGAGCGCGAGGAGGTGGACCGCGTCCCGGCAGGGAACATCGCGTCCGTCACCGGACTGCGTGACGCCATCGCCGGTTCCACGGTCTCCTCCGTGGAGATGACGCCGTTCGAGTCGATCGAGCACATCTCCGAGCCGGTCATCACGAAGTCCGTCGAGGCGCAGAACATGGACGACCTGCCGAAGCTCATCGAGACGCTCCAGCAGGTCGCCAAGGAGGACCCGACGATCCAGATCGAGATCAACGAGGACACCGGCGAGCACCTGATCTCCGGGCAGGGCGAGCTCCACCTCGAAGTGATCACCCAGCGGATCCGCGACAACCAGGGCATCCCGGTCATCACCGGGGAGCCGATCGTCGTGTTCCGCGAGCAGCCCCAGGAGTCGTCCCGCGAGGTCGAGGGGCAGTCGCCGAACCGGCACAACAAGTTCTACATCACCGTCGAGCCGATGGACCAGGAGATCGTCGACGCCATCCAGCTCGGCGAGGTCTCGATGGACATGCCCGAACTGGAGCGCCGCGAGGCGCTGCAGGATGCCGGCATGGACAAGGACACCTCGCAGAACGTCGAGGACATCCACCGGACGAACATCCTCATCGACGACACGAAGGGTATCCAGCACCTCAACGAGACGATGGAGCTGGTCCTCGAGGGGCTTCAGGAAGCGCTCGACGACGGCCCGCTGGCCGCCGAGCCGGTCCAGGGGTCGCTGTTCCGCCTCCACGACGCGAAGCTCCACGAGGACACCATCCACCGCGGTCCCGCGCAGGTCATCCCCGCGGTCCGCGACGCGGTCCACCGCGCGCTTATCGACGGCGAGGTCCGCCTGCTGGAGCCGATCCAGGACGTCCGGATCGACGTGCCCAGCGAACACATGGGCGCCGCGTCCGGCGAGATTCAGGGCCGTCGCGGCCGCGTCGACGACATGTACCAGGAGGGCGACCTCATGGTCGTCGAGGGCATCGCGCCCGTCGAGGAGATGATCGGGTTCTCCTCCGACATCCGCTCGGCCACCGAGGGCCGCGCCTCGTGGAACACCGAGAACGCGGGCTTCCGCGTGCTCGTCGACAACCTCCAGCGCGAGAAGATCATGGAGATCCGCGAGCGCAAGGGGATGAAGCTGGAACTGCCGCAGTCGATCGACTACTTCTAAGTCGACGACGCGGTTCGCGCTGCGGTTCCCGGCCGTCTGCGGTTCTCTTCCGCGGATCTCCTCTCTCGGTTCTTTCGACGTCCCGACGCCACCTCGACAGCGGCGCGACTACCTGATCGCCGACCGCCCGCCGACGAGGACGAAGCCCAGTCAGACCGCGACCGCGACGAGCGGCGCGTTCGAGGTCCGGTCCTTCAGGAACGCGGCGTCCGGGTCGGACGGGTCGACGTGCGCGGTCGCGGACTCGCCGACGGCGTACTCCGAGACGACCTCGCGGGCCGCCGACTCGGTGTCATAGTTCGGCGAAATCGCAGACGGGAAGACGCTCCCGCTCTCGTAGGCGGTCCCCTCGTACTCGTAGGAGAACCGCACGACCGGGCGGTAGTCGGTGTCCGCGCTGCTGCCGGCCGAGGTCGGCTCCACGCCGAGTTCGGTTATCTCGGCGTCGACCTCGACGGCGTCCGCGACGGCGTTCGACTGCTGGGTGTAGTCGTACGCGCCGTACCCGGTCGCCGCGAGGCCGATGATCAGCATGATGACCGCGCCGCGCCTCGTCTTCGGGCCGCCGATCGAGAGTCCGTCGTCCCCCATCGCTACCTCACCTCGGGGCCGCGGAGGGCGGTTCCGGAGCGGTGGCGTCGCGACCGTCGTCGAACTGCGGGGAGGGAGTTCACACCGGCGCAACTGCCCCGCGACACAAAATTGTGCTGGGGTTCCGCGCGCACCTTCCCCTCGGAGTCGAGCGGTTTTCGCTCCGGAATCGAGCGGTTTCCGCTCGCCCGGCGGCCGACCGTCTCACGACCGTGCGCCGCGTTGACAGGCGTGCGGGCGAGGCAACGCCTGCCATCGCCGAAGGCTTATACCCGATCGTCCGACTCCGTTCGAGTATGCAGACGGGCACGACTCCCCCCCGGCGCACCGCGACGGAGCCACCGAGCGACCGCTCCACGCCGGGCACAGGAACGTGTCTGCGAACGCGCGCCCCCGGACTGGTCCGCCGCAGCGAGGCGCCGGAGGTGGCGGCGTGAGCGACCGTCGCGACGGGGCGCCCGAGGCCGCGCTCGACGCCGAGGACGCGGCCGATTCGGCCGCCGCCGGGAGCGCGGACGCGGCCTCCCCGGACGGCGGTCACGCGGCCGCGGCCCCCTCGACGCACACGGTGCGGCTGGAGCTGGTCGACGAGCCGGGCCAGCTGCTCGCCGCGCTCCACCCGATCGCGGACAACGGCGGGAACCTCCTGTCGATCTACCACGAGCGCGGGAACAAGACGCCCCGCGGGCGGATCCCGGTCGAGGTCGACTTCGAGGCGACGCCCGAGCGGTTCGAGGAGATCGTCGACGCGCTCCGCAGCGAGGGCGTGAACGTGATGCAGGCGGGCACGGAGCGGTACGCGGAGGAGGTGACGCTGCTCCTCTTCGGCCACCTCATCGACACCGACCTCTCCGACACGCTCTCTGAGATCGAGGCCTGCGAGTCGGCGTCGGTCGCCGACGTGTCGCTCGCGGCCCCGCAGGGCACCGAGGAGGTGTCGAGCGCGCGGCTCCGGCTCGAGGCCCGCGCCGGCGAGACGGACGCGGCGCTCGCGGCGGTCCGCGACCTGGCCGCGGCGAAGGACCTCCGCGTCGTCGAGCCGCTCACGGGGGTGGAGGCGTGAGACTCGCCGTGATCGGCGCGGGCGCGGTCGGCCGCTCCGTCGTCGAACTGGCGGGCGAACACGGCCACGAGGTCGTCGCGGTCGCGGACTCCTCGACGGCGGTCGTCGCGGACGGGACCGGCGGCCCGGGAGCGGACGATAGCGCCGGCGTCGACCCCGACGCGGTCGTGGCGCGGAAAAGCGAGCGCGGGATCGTCGGCGACGCGGACCCGGACGACGCCCTCGCGGCGGACTACGACGTCCTCGTCGAGGCGACGCCGACCACGCTCGGCGACGCCGAGCCCGGCTTCTCGCACGTGACGGCAGCCTTGGAGCGCGACCGCCACGCCGTCCTCGCGAACAAGGGCCCGGTCGCGGAGCGGTTCGGCGACCTGCGGGCGGCCGTCGACGACAGCGACGGCGAGATACGGTTCGAGGCGACGGTCGGCGGCGCGATCCCCGCGGTGTCGACCGTCGAAGACATCGAACCCGGCCACGTCACCGCGGTCCGGGGCGTGCTCAACGGGACGGCGAACTTCATCCTGACGCGGATGGCGGCCGAGGGGCTCGACTACGACCACGTGCTCGCGGAGGCGCAGGACCTCGGCGTCGCGGAGGCGGACCCCTCCTTCGACGTGGACGGGACCGACGCGGCGCTGAAATGCGTCATCCTCGCGAACGTGCTATCCTTCGGCGCGGTCGACGACCCCGACGCCGCCCGCGAGTTCACGCTCGCCGACGCCGACGTCTCGGGGATCCGCGACGTGCCCGGGTCCGCGCTCCGCCTCGCGGCCGAGGACGGCCGGACGGTCCGGCTGATCGGCGAGGCGACCGGCGAGACGGTCCGCGTCGCGCCGCGGCTCGTCCCCGAGAACGGAACGCTCGCGGTCTCCGGCACCCAGAACATCGTCCAGATCGAGACGACCCACGCCGGCCGGCTCAACATCTCCGGCCGCGGCGCGGGCGGCCCGGAGACCGCGAGCGCGGTCCTCGGCGACGTGGGGCGGCTGGAGTAGGCCGGGTCGGCCGGCTGGAGTGGTCTGGGCCGACCGGCTGGAGTGGGCCGGGTCGACCGCCGAGTCCGTCGCGGCGGACCGGGGCGTGTGTCGCTCTGTCGTGTCCCGCGTTGTCGAGAATCGCCGGACGGCGACGCGATACTCTGTGGGCCGTATCGAAACCGTTTTAGTGGAATCAACCGAAACTTACTCACAGAGCGCCTTAGCGCGTGATTACCCCATGAGTGACAAACCGCACCAGAACTTGGCCATTATCGGCCACGTCGACCACGGCAAGAGTACGCTCGTGGGTCGCCTCCTCTTCGAGACGGGGAGCGTCCCCGAGCACGTAATCGAGCAGCACCGCGAGGAAGCCGAAGAGAAGGGCAAGGGCGGCTTCGAGTTCGCCTACGTGATGGACAACCTCGCCGAGGAGCGCGAGCGCGGCGTCACGATCGACATCGCCCACCAGGAGTTCGACACCGACGAGTACTACTTCACCATCGTCGACTGTCCGGGCCACCGTGACTTCGTGAAGAACATGATCACGGGCGCCTCGCAGGCCGACAACGCGGTGCTCGTCGTCGCGGCCGACGACGGCGTCGCGCCCCAGACACGCGAGCACGTGTTCCTGGCCCGCACGCTCGGGATCAACGAGCTCATCATCGGCGTCAACAAGATGGACCTCGTCGACTACAGCGAGGACTCCTACAAGGAGGTCATCGGCGAGGTCGAGGACCTGCTCAACCAGGTCCGCTTCGCGACCGACGACACCACGTTCGTGCCGATCTCGGCGTTCGAGGGCGACAACGTCGCCGAGGCGTCCGAGAACACCGACTGGTACGACGGCCCCACTCTGCTGGAGTCGCTCAACGACCTGCCGGAGGCCGAGCCGCCGACGGACGCGCCGCTCCGCCTGCCGATCCAGGACGTGTACACCATCTCCGGCATCGGGACCGTCCCCGTGGGACGCGTCGAGACCGGGATCCTCAACACCGGCGACAACGTCTCCTTCCAGCCGTCCGACGTGGGCGGCGAGGTGAAGACGGTCGAGATGCACCACGAAGAGGTGCCCAAGGCCGAGCCCGGTGACAACGTCGGGTTCAACGTCCGCGGCATCGGCAAGGACGACATCCGCCGCGGCGACGTCTGTGGCCCGGCCGACGACCCGCCGAGCGTCGCCGAGACGTTCAAGGCGCAGGTCGTCGTCATGCAGCACCCGTCGGTGATCACGGCCGGCTACACCCCGGTCTTCCACGCCCACACGGCGCAGGTCGCCTGTACGATCGAGTCCATCGATCAGAAGATCGACCCCTCGTCCGGTGAGGTCGCCGAGGAGAACCCGGACTTCATCAAGTCCGGCGACGCCGCGGTCGTCACCGTGCGCCCCCAGAAACCGCTCAGCATCGAGCCGTCCGGCGAGATTCCGGAGCTCGGCAGCTTCGCCATCCGCGACATGGGTCAGACCATCGCGGCCGGCAAGGTGCTCGAAGTCAACGAGCGATAATCGATGCAGCAGGCACGCGTCCGCCTCGCCGGCACGAGCCCCGAGGACCTCGACGACATCTGCGACGACGTCCGCGAGATCGCGGACTCGACGGGGGTCGCCCTGTCGGGCCCGATCCCGCTGCCGACGAAGACGCTCGAGATCCCGTCGCGCAAGTCCCCGGACGGTGAGGGGACGGCGACGTGGGAGCACTGGGAGATGCGCGTCCACAAGCGTCTGATCGACATCGACGCCGACGAACGCGCGCTCCGCCAGCTCATGCGCGTCCAAGTGCCGAACGACGTCAGCATCGAGATCGTTCTCGAAGACTGAGCGCTAGGGCGTTTCTCTTTCACCCCTTTCGTTTTTCATCCCGACCAGCGACGGCGCCGCCGCGCGTTCGGTCCGCGCCGCTGTCGGTCGGCTCACGCGTCAAGCAGCCCGGCGCGCCCCGCGACGAGCCCGCAGAACGCGCCGGTGGCGTGCGCGATGAGCGCGACGCCGGGCGCCGCCGTCGTCGCGGTGAGGACGACGGCGACGAGGCCGAACAAGAGGAGTTGGACCCGCGGCGAGAGGCGCAGCCGGTCGAACAGCGTCGCGCTCACGACGTTGCCGGCGAGCAGGTAGCCGCCGAGCGCAAAGACGGCGCCGCTGATCCCCAACACGGCGGACGGGGGGCCGAGCAGGCTCCCGACGGTCACCTGTGCGACGCCCGCGAGCGCGCCGGTGACGACCACGAACGCGTGGAAGCGGGCGCGGGTCGTTCGGCGCTCGACGAGGGGCCCGACGAGCAGCAGTCCGAGGGCGTTCGCCAGCAGGTGGCCGACGGAGCCGTGCGCGTACACGCTGGTGACGAGCGTCCACGGGGCGACGGAGACGGGGGTCGACAGCGCGAGGAGCCCGAAGAGGCCGACGACGCTGAGGAGGGCCTGCGCGGCGCCGACGAGGAGGACGATCCCGAGCGTTTCGAGGGTGGCGCGCATCGGGCGAGGGTTGGGGCCGCGCGGTGAAAAGAGTGGGTGAGGCCGTCGTTGCGAGTCGACCGGAGCGAGCCCGGACGCGACTCAGATCACGTCGTCTGGGTCGTGCGCGTTCGCCATCCGCGTCGCCTCGGCGGCGTACCGCTCTCGGCCGTCGGGGTCGTCGACGGTCCCGACGTTCGACGGCGGCGCGTCGACGGCGGCGGTCGTGTCGCGCACGTCCGTGAAGGAGGTGAGCGCGCGCTCCTTGCGGAAGTAGCGCTCGCCGTCCGGCGTCGCGTACGTGAGGATCACCATGTTCTGCTCGTCGTCGGAGTAGGTGCGCTCGACGAGCCACATCCGGATCTCGTCTCCCGCGGAGCCGGCGGCCGCTTCGTTCGCGTTCATGTGCGGTATTTCGATTTCCACGAACAAACGTGTTGCGTCGGCCCGGGGCCGGCTCGCGTCGCCGCTCGCCTCCGCGAACCGCCAGCGTTTTATTCTTTAGGGCGACCTAAACGAATAGATGAATCCGCGCGTCGCCGCCGCTCGGCTCCGCAAACGGCTCCGTCGGCTCCGCGACCGGCTCCCGCAGGGAACCCTCGCGGTCGCGGGGACGGTCGTCGTTCTCGCGGTCGGCGGCGCGGTGCTGACCCGGACCCTTGACGTCGGGACCGTCGTCGACGCGGCCGCGACCGCGGACCCGGCGCTGCTCGCCGCGGCGCTCGCCGCCTACCTCGCCTCGTGGCCGGTCCGCGGGCGGCGGTACGGCGACGTGCTCGCCCCGATGGGACACCGGTGTCGCACGGCGTTCCTCACGGCGACGGTGTTCGCGAGCCAGACCGCGAACCTGATCGTTCCGGCACGTGCCGGCGACGGGGTGCGCGCGTACCTCCTGAACGACCGGCGCGACGTGCCGTACCCGACCGGCGTCGCGTCGCTGGCGGTCGAGCGCGCCTTCGACCTGGTCGCGCTCGGCGTCCTCGGCGGCGCCGCGCTCGCGGCCCTGCTCGTCGACGGACGGGCCGCGGCGCCGGACGGGTCGGGGCGAGCGGTCGCGGCCGCCGGGGGAATTGCGGTCGCGGCCGCGCTCGGCTCGGCGGTCACCGTCGCGGTCGCCCGGAGCGACCGCCGGTTCGGCCCGGCGCTCCGCGAGCGCACCGACGGCTCCCGGCTCGCACCGGTCGCCGACGCAGCGGTCCGGTTCGGTGCCGCGGTGCGGGTCGTGGCGGCGGACGGGGCCGCGCTCGTCCGCGTATTCCTCGCCAGCGCCGTCGTCTGGGGACTGGACGTGGCCACCGCGGTCCTCGTGCTCGCGGCGCTCGTCGGCGGCTTCGGCGGCGGCGTCGCCCCGGCCGCGCTGCTCGTCGTCGGGACCCTCGCGGTCTCGGCCGGGAACCTCGCGAAGGTGTTGCCGCTCTCGCAGGGGGGGATCGGGCTGTACGAGGCCGCGTTCACCGGGATCGTCGTCGCGACGACGCCGATCGCACCCGAGGTCGCGCTCGCCGCGGCGGTCCTCGACCACGCGCTGAAGAACGGCGTCACCCTCGCCGGCGGCGCGGCCGCGGCGGCCGCGTTCGACCTCTCCGTGACGGGGGCTCCGGACGAATCCGAGCGGGAGCCGGACGCGGGCGCGACGCGGCCGACGACGGACCGCTAAGCTTTTAGGCTGGCCTAAAGATTATCGTGTATGCCGACCACAGCCCAGAGTCCCGACGACTCGGACATCTGCGTGATCGTCCCGACGATCCGGGAGTACGAGTGCGTCCGCGCGTACGTCGCGAACGCCCGCGAACACGGCTTCGACGTCTCGCGGCTCCACTTCGTCCTCGTCACCGAGGACTTCTGTGACGTCTCGGAGATGCGCGACATGCTCGACGACCTCGGCGTCTCCGGCGAGGTGTTCGACGGTAGCCGCCGCGAGGAGTGGTACGAGGCCAACGGGGTCGCGGAGTACGGCCACGTCGTCCCGGCCGCGAGCCACGCCGAGACCAGCTTCGGTCTGCTGTACATGTGGGCCGACGAGTCGTACGACTACGGCGTGTTCATCGACGACGACACGCTCCCGCACGACGACGTCGACTACTTCGGTCGACACATGGAGAACCTCGCGTTCGGCGGCGAAATCGAGCGCGTGCGCTCCGACGAGGACTGGGTGAACGTCCTCTACGACAACGCCGACGAGCACGGGCTCTACCCCCGCGGCTACCCGTACTCGGCGATGGACGAGACGGTCGAGACGGACACCGTCGACGTCGACGGCGGCGAGGTCGTCGCCTCGCAGGGCCTGTGGACGAACGTCCCCGACCTCGACGCGGTCCGGATCCTGATGGACGGCGACTTACAGGGGCAAGCGCAGACCCGCACGACCGCCGACGACTTCGGCGACGACTTCGTCGCCGCGCGCGGCAACTACCTCACCGTCTGCTCGATGAACCTCGCGTTCCGCCGCGAGGTGATCCCGGCGTTCTACCAGCTGCCGATGGACGACAACGAGTGGGACGTGGGGCGGTTCGACGACATCTGGTCGGGCCTCTTCTTGAAGCGCGCCTGCGACGTGCTCGGCAAGCGCATCTACAACGGCGACCCGCTCTGCGAGCACAACAAGGCCCCGCGCTCGACGTTCGACGACCTCGCGAACGAGGTCGCCGGGCTGGAGCTGAACGAGCACGTCTGGGAGGTCGTCGACGAGGCCGGCGAGGAGGCCGACTCGTACGCGGCCGTCTTCGACGCGATGGCCGACGCGCTCGCCGAGGGCGACTTCGACGAGTGGAACAACGGCGCGTTCCTCAACCACTGCGGCGAGTACATGCGCGACTGGCTCGACTGCCTCGACGCGATCCGCCGGACGCCGGCGGTCGCGGACGACTGAACCGACACGACTAAACCCATTTAGGCAAGCCTAAAACACATGACGAACCACGAATCCGACGGACGAGACGGACGCGACGTTCGACGACGGAAGTTCCTCGCGGCCGCCGGCGCGGTCGGCGCGGCGGGGATCGCCGGCTGTAACGGGACCGGCGACGACGGGGGCGAGGACGGCGGCGACGGAAGCGGCGACGTCAGCGACGGGGCCGTCGGCCAGATCGGCTCCGGCCGCGCGGGCCGCGACGCCCCCGGCGGCACGTCGATGGCCGAGATGCCGGCGCTCGAAGGCGAGCTCACCGTCTACTCCGGCCGCGGCGAGTTCCTCGTCGGCGAGCTCGTCGGCTACATCGACGACCTGTACGACGACTTCGACCTGACCGTCCGGTACAACAACTCGACCGACCACGTGAACGCGATCATCAACGAGGGCGAGGGCTCGCCAGCGGACGTGTTCTACTCGGTCAACGCGGGGTCGCTCGGCGCGCTCGCCGACGCGGGCCGCACGCAGGCGCTCCCCGACGACGTGGCCGGGAAGGTCCGCGAGGAGTTCCGTACCGAGCAGTGGGTCGGCACCTCCGGGCGCGCCCGGACGATCCCGTACAACACCGAGGCGTTCTCCGAGGAGGATATCCCGGACGACATCATGGCGTTCCCCGAGGAGTTCGAGGGCGACCTCGGGTGGGCGCCGTCGTACGGCTCCGCGCAGGCGTTCATCACCGCGATGCGGATCCTCGAGGGCGAGGACGCGACCCGCGACTGGCTCGAAGCGATGGTCGAACGCGGCGCCGCGACGTACCCCGACGAGTTCCGCACGTGTCAGGAGATCGCCGACGGCGAGATCGACGCCGCGTTCACGAACCACTACTACATCCAGCGCGTGCTCGACGGCAACCCGGAGGCCCCGATCGCCACCGCGTTCACCGAGGGCGACGCCGGCGCGGTGTTCAACGTCGCGGGCGCCGCGGTCATCGACACGGCGTCGGACGCCGACCTGGCGTCGAACTTCGTCCGGCACCTGCTGTCGGCGGAGGCGCAGGACTACTTCGCGCGCTCCACCTTCGAGTACCCGCTGATCCCGGACGTCGAGCCGATCGGCGACCTCCCGACGATCGACGAGCTGGACGTCCCGGACATCGACCTCTCGCAGCTGTCCAACCTCGAACCGACGATCGACCTGATGCGCGACGCCGGCGTCCAGATCTGAGGCCGCCTCCCGCTCTACGCCACCCCATATCACCACCGCCTCTCGTCCGTGTCACTGCTTCCACCGTCCGCGCGTCCCCGCCGACTCGCCGCCCGGCTCCGACAGCGGCTCGCCCGCGCCGACCGGGTGAGCCTCGCCGCGGCGCTGGTCGCCGTCGCCGCCGGCCTCCTGACGTTCGCGATCGCCGCCACCGTCTTCTCGCACCACTCCGCGAACCACGACGAGGGGGTCTACCTCACGCAGGCCGCGCTCCTCCTCGAAGGCCAGCTGGCGTTCCACGCCGGGCCGCTCGCGGATGCGTTCCACCCGTGGTTCTTCATCGAGGACGGCGGGCGGCTCTACCCGAAGTACAACCCCGTCCCGGCGGCGATGTTCGCGGTCACGATGGGCCTGTTCGGCGAACCCCGCGTCACGCTGGCGGTCGTCGCCGCCGGTAACGCCGCCCTCGTGTACCTGCTCGGGTCGATGGCGGTCGGCCGCCGAGCGGGGCTCGCCGCGGCCGTCTGCTTCGCCGCGTCGCCGATGGCGGTCGCGACCTCGTCGGCGTTCCTCCCGTACGCGCCGACGACGTTCCTCAACCTGATCTTCGCCGTCGCGTACCTCCGGAGCGTCCGGGACCGGTCGCTCCGGGCGGCCGGCGTCGCGGGCGTCGCGATCGGGCTCGCGTTCTTCGCGCGGCCGTACACCGCGGTGCTGTTCGCCGCCCCGTTCATCGGCCACGCGCTGTGGCGGGTGTGGTCGGCGGTCCGCCGCTTCGGCGTCGAGTCCGGGGCGTCGACGCCGGGTGCGTTCGCGGCCCTCGGTCGCCGCGCGCTTGGAGTCAGCCGGTCCGGTGAGCTTCCCGGGCCGATCCGCCGCCACGGGTTCACGGCGCTGTTCGGCACCCTGTTCGTCGGCGTCACGCTCGCGTACAACGCCCTGATGACGGGGTCGCCGCTCGTGTTCCCCTACCAGGTGTTCGCGCCGATGGACGGCCCCGGCTTCGGCGAGCGGCGCATCCTCGGCCACACGGTCGACTACACGCTCGGGCTGGCGCTGGAGTCGAACCGGTACGCGCTGCAGGAGATCGCGACCCGGTGGTTCGCGGCCGGGCCGCTCGGGACGGCCGCGGCGCTCGTCGGCGGCGTGGTCGCGGCCTACGGGTGGCGCGCGAGCGGCGACCCGCGCGGCCTCCTCGATGACGGCGAGACCGGGCCCTCGCCCGACCCCGCCGGCTCGCCCGCGTTCCGGCGGACGGCGACGCTGCTCCTCGTCGGCGTCGCGGTCTCGGTCGCCGTCGGGAACCTCTACTTCTGGGGGACCCACAACGCGCTCGCCGACCTCTCGGACCCGACCGACGGGCTCGCGTCGCTGTTCGGGCCGTTCTACCACTTCGACCTGCTCGTCCCGCTGTCGGCCTTCGGCGGACTGGGCGTCGCCGCCGCCGGACGGTCGCTGTCCGCAGCCCGCGAGCGGCTCGTGGCCCGCGGCGTCTCGCCGGCGGCCGCGGGCGCCGCGCTCGCGGTCGTCGTCGCGCTCGCGGTCGCCGGCGGGGGCGTCGCGGCCGTCGACGCGGCCGCGGACCCGATGGAGCGGAACGCCGCCGTCGACGAGAAACACGAGATGGCGTACGCGCCGTTCGACGAGGCGACGTTCGAGGACGGACTGGTGTTCCTCCCCACGCCGTACGGCGAGTGGCAGAACCACCCGTTCCAGTACCTGCGAAACGGGCCGGGGCTCGACGGCGAGGTCGTGTACGCGCTCGACCGCGACCCGGTCGAGAACTTCGCGGTGCTCGACGCGTATCCGAACCGCACCTTGTACCGGTACGGCTACCAGGGTGTCTGGACCGCAGACCCGGAGACCCGCGTCACGCCGAAGCTGGAGGCGCTGGACCGCCGGTCGGGGCCCAGGATCGACGCGGAGACGACCGTCGGCGTCCCCGACCGCGTCGCCCGCGCGCAGGTCCGCGTCGACCCGCGACGCGGCGCTCCGGGAGGTCCCGACCACGCTTCCTACACGGTGAGCGACCTCGGCGACTCGCTCGCGGTGGGCTGGGCGGTGACGCCCGAGGGCGTCCGGCTCTCCGACGCGGCGGCCACGGGCGACGCCGACGCGGCCGAACCCGTCCCCTTCGACCCCGAGGGCGACGTGGTCGCCGTGACCGTGACGCTCGTCGACCCCGCGGGCGCGACGTTCACCTACCGGCAGGAGGTGACGGTTCGGGTGACCGAGGGCGGCGAGGCCGGAGCCGACGGCGAGCGCGTCGAGGCCGTCTGGCCGCCCGAGCGCTCGACCTGCCGGCTCGTCACGGAGTGCGGCAACGAGGGGACGTACCTTCCGGACGAGCCCGACGCCCACCCCGACTGGGTCGTCTTCGAGACGGCCGCCACAGGGACCGGCGACCGCTGAACCGCCGCTGCTCCTCTGTACGCGGCCAAACCGGCCGCTGACGGGGTGCGAGTATCGGTATCCCTGTCTCGCTCGCGATCGGTCCGGCAACGGACTCCGCCCGTCGCCTGTCACCGCCTCTTCGCGGCAAGTGACACTGGGTTAATTATAAATGGATTCCAGGTATACCGCGAGATGTGTTATGAGAAAACAAGGAAGGGTCCGCGGTGAGTACGAAGGCGTCGTTACCGCCCAACCGTTCAGGGGCGAAATACACGGAGAGGTCTCCGGGGAGTTCGACGGCATCTTCCGGGGCAACGGCGAGATTCAGACGGAGGTCGGCAATGAAGTCCTGGACGGTCAGGAGACACACCTCCGAGGGCAGGTCGAGGGAGTTCTCGAAGGTGAGTTCGAGGGAGAGTTCCGCACCGAGTTCGTCGGAGAGTTAAACGGAGAGATGGACGGGGAGATCCAACCGTTCTAACCCCCGGCCACCCCTCTACCTCGCCTCGCTGTTTTCCGAGACGCGTCTCGACCCGTCTCGTGGCCGCTCTCGGTCCGGCGCAGTTATGACCCCACTCCTGCCGAACCGTCGTGCGGTCCGTTCTTCCCCACCGTCCGGAACCGGCGACGCGCCACTGCGTCCCCGGTTCGGTCCATCAGAAGCGCCGCAGTTGCTCTTCGAGACAGACGGTGACGATCGACTTCGCGATGGCGGCGCCGCCGCCGATCGGGTCGAGCTTCGTCTCGCCGAGGCGCTCGGCGTAGCGGATCGGGCGCTCTCGCACGTTGTAGCCGCGCATCAGCGGACGGATGAGGAGTTCCGCGGAGAGGCCAGTGTTCTCGGTCCAGCCGATGTCTTGGACGACGTCGCGGCGGTACGCGCGCATCCCCGTGGTGGTGTCGTGGACGCGCTCGCCCATCAGCAGGCTCGCGAGCGCCGCGAACGCGTGGTTGCCGAAGCGGTTGAACGCCGGCATCGCCTCCGCGCCGTGGTAGAGCCGGTCGCCGCTCACCACGTCGGCGCCGTCGTTGATCGCTTCGAGGAACTCCGGCAGCGCCTCCATCGGGTAGGTGTCGTCGCAGTCGGTCGTGACGACGACGGGGCGGTCGGGGGTCAAGATTGCCTCGCTGACGGCGACGCCGTACCCCTGCGGCTCCTGTTCGATGACTCGCGCGCCGTGTTCGCGGGCGATCTCCGGGGTTCGGTCCGAGGAGCCGTCGACGCAGACGACCTCCGCCTTCCCGTCGGTCACCTCGTCGATGTCCTCCAGCACCGTCGCGATCGCCTCCTCCTCGTTGTACGTCCCCATCACGACGCTGAGGTCGTCGAAGGTGTACGGCTCTCCGGACGCGTCCGTGTCGCCCTCGACGGCCGCCTCGTCCGCCGCGGTCGTCTCGTTCGTTTCGTCGCGCTCCACCGCGGCGGCGGACCCGTTCGTCGCGTGCGCTGAGTCGCTCATTATCCGCATCTCCGTTCGCACGCACTTGAGTTTTTAGGTTTGCCTAAAATAATGGCAGTCGCCCGTCAGGAACCGCCGGCGAGCCAGCTCGCCACGTCGTCCCCGACGCGGAGCGCGAGCGCGGCGATGGTGAGCGTCGGGTTCATCGCGCCGCTCGTCGGGAAGACGGAGCTGGAGGCGATCCAGCAGTTGTCGAGGTCGTGGGTCCGGCAGTCGGCGTCGACGACGCCCGAATCGGGGTCGTCGCTCATCCGCGTCGTCCCCATGTGATGGTAGGCGGGGCCGGTGGCGTCCGGCCCGGCGACCCACTCGACGTCGGCGCCGAGCTCCTCGAGGATCGACACCTGGATCTCGTTGGCGCGTTCGATCGTGTCGAGCGCGCGGTCGCCGACGGTCCACTCGATCCGGGGGACCGGGTTCCCGCGGTCGTCGGTCCGGTCGTCGGCGAGCGTCACGCGGCTCTCGGCGTCCGGGAGCTGCTCGACGAGCCCGCCCATCGCGACGTGGTCGCCGTACCCGTCGCGGAGCCGGTCGAGGAGCGCGTCGCCCCAGTCGTCGCCGGTGAGGGCCATCTCCACCGGCGAGGGGCCGGCGTAGTTGAAGAACTCCAGCTTGAACGGCGCCTGCTCGGCGTCGGCCTCGTCGTAGAACTGGTCGCAGGCGCTGGTGTAGAAGCCGACGTGGTTCTGTCTCGTCGGCTCGTCGAGCGTGCCGCCCGCGCCCGCGAACAGGTGGTCCATGAAGAATTCGCCGACGTGGCCGCTCCCGTTCGCGAGCCCGTCGGGGTAGCGGTCGGACGCGGACATGAGGAGGAGCCGCGGCGTCTCCACGCCCCCGGCGGCGACGACGAACGCGTCCGCCTCCTGCCGGTGTCGCTCCCCGTCCGGGGTCGCGTAGACGGCGGCGGTCACCCGATCGTCGCCGTCGTGTTCGAGGCGCTCGACCGGCGCGCGGTCGATGACCGTCGCGCCCGCGGCCTCGGCGCGCTCGACGTGGACCGTCGCGTCGTACTTCGCGCCGCTCGGGCAGACGGGCTGGCAGGTGCCGTAGCCGACGCAGGGCGACCGGTCGTCGTACGGCTCGGAGTTGCGCGCGTTCGGCACGGAGTGCATGTCGATCCCCAGCTCCTCGCAGGCCTCGGCGAAAAGCGAGTCGCTGTAGGAGGGCTCGAACGCCGGCATCGGGTGGGGTTCCTCGCGCGGCGGGGCGTAGGGGTTGTCCGACGCGCCCGCGACGCCCAGCTCCTTCTCCGCCTCGGCGTAGTACGGCCGGAGGTCCGCGTAGTCGATCGGCCAGTCCGGGCCGACACCCCGGGCCGTCCCGGAGTTGAAGTCGTCCTCGTGGAGCCGCATCACCATCCCCTGCCAGTGCAGCGTCGACCCGCCGACGCCCTTCACGCGGGCGTGGTTGAGGGGGTACGATCGGTCGCCGGCGGTCTCGTGGGCGTCGCGCTCGCCGCCGACGCCCCACACGTCCGGTCGGTCGTAGAACGGCCGGATCGCCCGCTCCTGTCTGGCGAGGCGGTCGGCCGGGTCGAACCGCGGCCCGGCGTCGAGGATCACCACCTCGCGGTCGCCGGCGAGCCGGTCGGCGACGAGCGCTCCCGCGGGCCCGGCACCGACGACGCAGACGTCCGCGTCGGGGACCGGGGTGCGGTCGACCTCCTCGTCGGTGCCCCCGTCGGCCGCTGACCGCTCGTCGCCGACGCTCTCGGCGCCGCTCATCGCGGTCCCCGCCGATAGCTCTCCGCGCCCCCCGGGTGGCCCTGCGGGTTCTCGATGCCGACGAGCTCGCCGCCGGTCGGCGAGGAGTACAGCGCGAGCAGCAGCTCGTTCACGACGTAGTAGCGCACCCGCTCCGCGGTCGTTCCGCCGGGATTCTCTCCGGCCACGTCGGCGCCGAGCTCCCGGAGCAGCTCGTCCCGGTCGGCGGGCGGGAGGTCGGCGATCGGCGCGTCGTACCACGACCGCGCCGCCGACTCGGCCTCGGCGACCGCCGCGCGGATCCCCTCGCCGTGGGGCGACCCGTCGAGCCGGCCGTCGAGAAACGCCTCGACGAACGCGTCGATGCCGGAGACTGCGTCCGGGTACACGGTCCGCGCGACCGCGGTCATCGCGGTCCGGACCGCCTCGTCGCCGGGGAGCCCCTCGCCGTCCCACGCGGGGTCGACCTCCTCGCCCCCCGGTCCGCCGCTCCGCTCGTCGGCCGCCCGACGGACGCCGAGCGCGACACCGCCGGTCGCGCCGATCGCGGCCAGCGCGGCCGCCGCGTCGCGTCGCGTCAGTTCCATGGAAGAGTTTAGGTGGCCCTAAATTCATATATCCGTCGGAGCGCGCTCGCCGGGCGATCGGAACCCCTAACGCTCGGCGTGCCCTCGCGTCGACAACTCGACTTCATCCCCGCACAATGTCCCTGCGAACCCGGATCCGCGACCGGCTGACAGACGGCGACGACAGGCTCCCGATCGGGCTCACACTGCTCTGCGCGGCGATCGCCGCCACCCTCGTGTTCCCGCTCGTCTGGCTCGTCATCGAGGCGGTCGCCGTCGAGCGCGAGCGCGCCGTCGACCTCCTCTTCAGCGCCGGGACCGCCGACGTGCTCGTCAACAGCCTCCTCCTGATGGCCGGCGTCACCGGCCTCTCGATCGCGATCGGCGTGCCGCTCGCGTATCTCACCGCCCGGACCGACCTCCCGTTCCGCCGCTTCTGGTCGGTCGCGGCCGCGCTCCCGCTCGTCGTCCCGAGCTACGTCGGCGCCTTCTCGTTCGTCTCCGCGTTCGGGCCGCAGGGAGAGTTCCACGAGGTGCTCGCCCCGCTCGGCGTCGAGCGCGTCCCGGAGGTCTCCGGCCTTTCCGGGTCGATCCTCGTCATCACGCTGTACACGTACCCGTACGTCTACCTGACGACCCGGGCCGCGCTGCTGTCGTTCGACACGACCCTCCTGGAGGCCGCCCGAACGCTGAACCACGGCCGGCTCGCGGCGTTCCGCCGCGTGACCCTCCCGACGATCCGGCCCGCGATCGCCGCGGGCTCGCTGCTCGCCGCGCTGTACGCGGTCTCCGACTTCGGCACCCCGTCGATCATGCGGCTCCCCGTGTTCACCCAGCAGATCTACGTCGAGTACAACGCGTTCGGCCGGGACTACGCCGCGCTGCTCTCCCTCCAGCTGCTCGTCGTGGTGGTCCTCGTGCTCGCCCTGGAGTGGGCGGTCCGCTCGGACCGGGAGACGAGCGGCGACGACGCGGGCCGGACCGAGGACCGGGTATCGCTCGGGCGGTGGCGGTGGCCGGCGACGCTGCTCCCCGCCGGCGTGTCCGCGTTGGCGCTCTTGGTGCCGCTGTGGATCCTCGGGCTGTGGCTGGTCAACTCGGAGGCCGGGCGTCGCCCCTCGCTCGCGTTCGAGCCGATACAGGTGCTCAACTCGGTGTCGGTCTCGGCGGCCGCCGCGGTCGTCGCCGCGCTCGCCGCCATCCCCATCGCGTACTTCGCCGCGAACCACGACTCGCCGCTCGCGGTCGTCTTCGAGCGCGCGACGTACGTCGGCTTCGCGGTGCCCGGCATCGTGCTGGCGCTCGCGCTGGTGTACTTCGGCTCCGGGTACGCGCCGTGGATCTACCAGACGCTGCCGCTACTGATCTTCGCGTACGTCGTCCGGTTCCTCCCGCAGGCGGTCGGCTCCACTCGGACGTCGATCCTCCAGGTCGACCGACGGCTCGTCGAGGCCGGGCGCACGCTCGGCGAGTCGCCGACCGGCGCGTTCCGCCGCGTCACGTTCCCGCTCACCCGGTCCGGGATCGTCGCCGGGGCCGCGCTCGTGTTCCTCACGACGATGAAGGAGCTCCCCGTCACCCTCGTCCTCCGCCCGTCCGGCTTCGACACGATCGTCACCCAGATCTGGCGCGCGCAGTCGACCGCGCTCTACCAGTACGCGGTCGTGCCGACGCTCATCTTACTCCTCATCTCCGGGCTCTCGATGGTCGTCATCCTCACGCAGGAGGGCGGCGAGGAGGGGCTGTGAGGGACGACGGCGACCGGACTCGCGATACTGTTGTAGAATAAACACAATTCCGCTCTCGCGGACCGAGCGGGACGTTTCAGTCCGCGGTGGACGTCTGCTGTTGCCGCGTCACGCGGAGCGAGGTGACCGTCGTGTAGAGGACCGCGAACGCGACGACGACCGCCGCGCCGATGACGAGCACCAGTCCGATCAGTTCGAGCGTCGGGTTGCCGAGGTACGAGCCCACTTCGCCGATGCCTACGGCGATGGAGCCGACCAGCAGCATCCCGCCGAAGTACACCTTGATCTCGTCGGAGTCGACGACGGCGGTCGCCGCGGAGCCGACCCGCGCGCCGAGGGCGCTTCCGAACAGCAGCGGCGCGACGATGCCGAGGTTCACGCCGCCGCCCTGTCCGTAGAGGTAGCTCCCGAGCCCGCCGGAGAAGACGATCTCGAAGAGGTCGGTCCCGACCGCGACGGGCACCGGGACGCCGATCGCGTAGATCATCGCCGGCATCCGGATGAACCCGCCGCCGACGCCGAGGAATCCGGACAGGACGCCGGTCGAGAAGGCGACGGCCGTGATGACCCACACGGAGACGCTGACGTCGCCGCGGAGCGTCACCATCGGCGGGATCCGGACGGTCCGTTGGATCTTCTTCGCGATCTCGGGGATCTCGTACTCGTCGAGGTCCTTGTCGGCGGCCTCGTGGTCAACGCCGCCCCCGCCGTCGCCCTTGAGGGCGTCGCGGGTGACCATCGCCCCGACGCCGCCGAGCAGGACGACGTAGGCGACGCTGATGACGCCGCCGGCGAGCCCCATCGACTCGAGGTAGTAGACGCTGGCGCGGCCGGCCTCGATGCCGATGGTCGTCCCGGTGATCATGATCACGCCGAGCTTGTAGTCGACCTGCCCGAGGTCGTGGTGTTTCAGCGTCGCGATGACTGCCGTCCCGAAGACGAACGCCATCCCGCTCCCGACCGCGACGGGCGCCGGGTAGTCCAACATGAGCAGGGCCGGCGTGACGAGGAACGACCCTCCCATGCCGAAGAACCCGAACAGGACGCCGACGACGAGGCCGAACCCGGCGAACAGGGCGAGCATCTCGGGGCTCGTCCCCAGGAAGCCGGGGCCGCTGAGGAGGCTACCGAGCACTCGCGTCACCCCCGACGATGATGTCCATTAGGTACGGCCCGACGAGCCGTTCGAGGCCCCCGTAGCCCACGTACAGCACGAACGCTTCGAGGAGGATCGCGCCGATAAGCAGGGCCGTCTCCGGGTCCCAGCTCGGGATCTCTAGTCCTGCCATCGACTCACCCTCCGACTTCCGAACGCGGAAATTCGCTTTTGGCACATTTCTGCTCACTCTCCCCTACCCGCTTCGTGCCTATAACGGTTTTGGGCTGACTGTACAATACTATATTCCGGTAACCTCGGCCGGAGTACCGATAACTTACAGCGAGGTTTTCGAGCGGGCGCATCCGCCGAACCGAGCGCAACCGTGTTGTCGCCGCTCGCCGTAGGCGTCGCCATGAGGGCCCTGTGCGCGACCGACCTGTCGGCCGCCAGCGAGGCGACGATAGCGAACGAGACCTGCCTCGACTGCTTGGGCCGTATCGGCGTTCGGGCGGTCCACCTCGTCACGGTCGTCCCGGCGAACGTCCACACCGGGACACCCGGCGTCGACTTCGAGGCGCGCCGGCGGCGCGGACTCGACAGGTACCGAGCGGTGATCGAGGCCGCGGGGTTCGACGTCGAGACCCACGTCGTCCGCGGGACGCCGCACCGCCGTCTCAACGACATCGCCGAGACCGTCCACGCGGACCTCGCGGTCGTCGGGTCGCGGGGACGGAGCCCGCTGGAGAACCGGGTCATCGGCTCGACCGCGCGCAACCTCGCGCGGACCACCGTCGTCCCGCTGCTGGTCAACCGCGTCGAGCGCGCGGCCGACGACCCCGAGGTCCGCCGCGAGCACCTCTTTCGGCGGATACTCTTCGCGACGGACTTCTCCGAGCACGCCGCGCGCGCGTTCGACGCCTTCTCGTACCTCCGTCACGCGACCGACGAGGCGACGCTCGTCCACGTCCGGTCGCCGAAAGACGCGGGGGCCGACGACGGCGTCGGCCCGGCGGAGCGGCTGGCCGAGCGAGCGCGCACGCTGGAGGAGTGGGGGATCGAGACGCGGACCGAGGTCCGCCGCGGCGACCCCGCCGAGGAGATCCTCGCCGCCGAGGCGGCGGTCACGCCGTCGACGGTCCTCGTCGGGTCGAAGGGGCGGAGCCGCATCCGGCGGCTCCTGCTGGGGAGCGTCTCCGGGGAGATCGTCGCGCGGGCGAGCGGGAACGTCTTCCTCGTCCCGCCGCCCCGAGCGACTTAAAAAAGCAACCGTCTTGATGAGCAGATCGTCACGCCGCGGTGACGCGATCGCTGCCGTGGCGGCTACGTCAGTAGCTCCTGCCGATCGTTTATAAACAGATGCCAGTGAGTCGCCTGCGAACACCTCCAAAGCCCCAGTCGCTCGCTTATAAATCATCAGTGACGAATCAGCGGGGAACACCTCCAAAGCCCCAGCCGCGAGGACTCGCGCGACTCGCTGTGCGCTTCACTCGGTCGCTCACTGCGCTCGCTCCCTCGTTCCAGTGCTTGCGTCGTCGTGCTTCGCCCTCGCGACTGCCCCTTTGAGTCCCGCCCCACACAGCACCGCGACCGCACCTCACGCCTCCCCAGCCTCGTCGGCCGCCCTCCGCTTCGCTCCGGGCGCCCGACTCCCTCGCGCGTGCTGCTCGGCCGCGGGGCGGCCTCGCAGGCACGCGCCGCTGCTACCGCTTCGGGTATTTATAAAGAAACGACGCCGCGGCGTGGGTCGCTTATAACGCGAGCGCCGCGACGGCGTACGCGAGCGCGAACGAGACGGCGAACGAGCCCGCCCACGCGCCCACCGTCGTCAGGATCTTCTCGGCGTCCACCGCGTCGCGGCCGCCGACGGCCGCGCCGCTCCCGATGATCGCGCTCACGACGATCTCGTTGAACGAGACCGGCACGCCGAGCAGCACGGCCAGCTGCGCGATCAAAAAGGACGGGACGAGCGCGGAGATGGAGCGGCGCGGCCCGAGCGAGGAGTAGTCCTGCGCGAGCGACTTGATCATCCGGGGCGCGCCGGTCCACGAGCCGACCAGCATCCCGAACCCGCCGCCGACGAGGACGGCGGTCGCCGACACCATCTCGACTTCGTCGAGCAGCGGGAGCAGCGGCCCGACCGCCAACCCGACCTGACTCCCGCCCGCGGAGAAGGCGACGAGCGACCCGAGCGCCAGCAGCACGCGCCGCAGCCCGCCCGCTTCGTCGCGGCTCACGTCCCACCAGACGACGGTCGCGATCGCCAGCGCGGCGAGGCCGGTGATCGCGGCCGCCGCCGCGAGGCCGTCGACCGAGAGGGTCCGCTGCGCGAGGCCGCGGACGGTGCCCGGCGCGGCCCCCTCGCCGAGGAAGCTGAACCGGACGTTCACGAGAACGGCGCTGACGAGGCCCGCGAGCGCCGCGACGCTGTATCGCTCGGGCACCCCGGGCCGCGGGAGGACGCCGGCGATGGCGAACGCGACGCCGCCGCCGACGAACGGGGTCAGGACCCAGACGGCACCGATCTGCTGGTACTTCGCCCAGACCGGCGTCCCGCCGAGCGCGAGGCCGACGCCGATGACGGCGCCGGTCACGGTGAACGCGGTCGCGATCGGGATCCCGGTGGTGATACCGATCGCCATCAGCCCGGCGCCCAGCAAGAGCACGAGAATGACGCCGGCGACCGGCAGGCTGATCCCGCCGACGAGGCCGCTGCCGACGGCCTCCGAGACGTTGCCGCCCTGCGTCACGGCGCCGGCGAAGCCGAAGACGCCGACCAGCAGGGCCGCGCGCATCGTCCCGATGGCGTTCGCGCCGACGGCAGGGGCGAACGGGGTCGCGCCGCTCGACCCGGCGCCGATCACCCACGCCATGAAGAGGCTGGCGAGCGCCGCGCCGACGAAGAGGGCGATGAGAGCGGGGTCCATGGAGGGGGCGTGTCAGTCCGCGCCCGCCGGGGCGGCGTCGCCGGCCTCGCTCCGACTCCGCCAGTACCCCTGCGCGTACGCGCCGACGAACATGCCGCCGAGCGCCCAGAGGATGGTGACGTTACCGACCCCGAGGCTGGCGTACGCCGCGCCCGGGCAGATGCCGGAGAGCCCCCAGCCGACGCCGAAGACGGCCCCGCCGATGAGGACGTTCCGATCGAACGGCTTCAGGCGCCGCTCGTAGGGGTCGCCCGTGAGGGGCGCGGCGTCTCGGATCCGGGGCAGCAGCGCGAACGCGATTCCCGAGACGATCGCGGCCCCGAACATCACGAACGGGAGGCCGAGGTCCTCGAACAGGAGGAAGTTCACCACGACCTCCGGCCGCGCCATGTGGCTGAACCCGAGCCCGAACCCGAATATCAGGCCGCCGACGAAGACCAGCGGCTTGAACAGGGGATGTCGGTCTCCCATTTAGGGGCTCACCCCCAACGCCGCGACGACCTGCGCGGTCCCGATCGCCACGGTCAGGAACGTCGCGACGCCGACCAGCGACGTCTTCGACGCCGAGCCCACGCCGCAGACGCCGTGGCCGGACGTACACCCCTTGCCGATCCGGGTCCCGATACCGACCAGGATCCCGCCGAAGAACAGCCGCCACGGCTGGACGTCCGTCGTCCAGAGCGTCACGCCGGCGACCTCGTACAGCTGACCGGTCGTCCCGGGCTCGTACAGCGAGGTCGTGACCACGCCGGACTGGACCGTCGCGGCGAACGCGAGCGCGCCCAGGACGATCCCGGCCGTGAACACGAGCCGCCAGTCCCGCGAGCCGACGTACCGCTGGAACCGCGACTGGTCGGAGACGTACGACAGCGTCGACTCGAGGAACGTGCTCGCCCCGGCCGGGATACCGGTCCCGACGTAGATGACGACGGTCCCGAGCCCGACGAGCAGCCCGCCGACGGCGTACCGGCTGATCCCGTTGGGGAAGAGGTCGGCGACGGCCTGAAGCAGTACTGGGTCAGCGACCATGGGCGTCGTCAGTCACCCGCGAGCGAGTCCTGACTGGCGGCGCAGTTGTTCGGCCCGAGCTCGAGGGTGAACGCCTCCTCGTCGTCGACGGCGTTCTGCCCGAGGTTCGTCGCGATGATGTCCTCGTAGTTGGCCGGCCGCGGCGGCATGTCCGAGAGGATCAGGTCGACGAAGTCGTCCTCGTCCATCGTGAGCGCGTCCATCTCCGCGACGAGCTCGCCGATCGGCGCCGTGTAGGTGCCGTCCTCGGCCGGGACGGCCGCGTCGCTGAAGTGCGCGCCGCCGATCAGGGTGTCGTCGGGCAGCGTGAGGACGCGCTCCTGAAGCGACTCGTACAGCATGCGCGCTGCGTCGGGCGCGCCCTCGTCGCCTTCCTCGAGGTCCGGACGGGCGACGCTCTCGATGAACAGCCCGTCGCCGGTCGCGAGGAGGCTCTCGTCGACGAGGTAGGAGGTCATCCCGGTCGTGTGGCCGGGCGTGTGGACGGTCTCGATGGTGGCGTCGCCGACTTCGAAGGTGTCGCCGTCCTCGGCCGTAGTCAGCTCGTCGGCGTAGGTGACGCCGCGGTCGACGGCGGCGTCGGGGATGACGCCCTCCACGCCCTCGGCGTCGAGGTCGCGCACGCCCGAGATGTGGTCGGCGTGGACGTGCGTGTCGATGGCGTACGTCAGGTCGACGCCGAGCTCGTCGGCGTCGTCGAGGTAGCGGTCGGTGAAGGCCCGGAGCGGGTCGATGATCGCGGCCTCGTCGTCGTCGTAGAGGAGGTAGCCGAGACAGCCCGAGGAGGGGCGCTGGTACTGGAGGAGCGTGCCGGCGCCGTCGTAGCGGTCGACCTCGACGGCCTCGTAGATGCTCGCCCAGCCGTTCATCCCGTCCTCGAGGTGGTCGACGTCGTAGCCGCGCTCCGCGAGCGTGCCCGCGACGTACTCGCTGGCGCCGCCCTTCGCGCAGAGGACGGTCACCTCGCGGTCGTCGGGAATCCGATCGAGGACGTCGTCGTCGACCTCGTCCTCGAGGAACTCGAAGTACGGGACGTTGATCGACGTGACGTTCTCGCCGTCGATGCGCCACTCGTCGTAGTCGGACCCCATACGCGTGTCGAGGATCGTGACGTCCTCGCCCGCGTCGATTCGGTCTTTGAGCGATTCCGGGTCGACGGAGTCGACGTCGACGTCCGGAGTCGGGAAGTCGTCGGCATTCATGTTTCGCACTCGGTTGTACCGGGTCGACGCACAAAAGTATTTTCATAGTATTTCCTTTTTTGGACAATACTGCTGTCGGCGATGTTCGCCCACGAGCCCCCGCTCGACCGAGTATGGGGGTTATAGAACCGCTTAACCGGTTTCGTCTTATACAGTAGTCGGCACTCTCCACAAGAATCGACAATCTTTTACTCGGTCGGGGGGTATTGTGCGATAGCTCCAATACAGACAACCGGAGCAGATATCCAATGAGTGCTGAATTCGACATCGCGGAGACGCTCGACGTGAAAGGCGCATCGTGCCCCATGCCGGTGGTAAAGACGAAGTCCGCCATCGACGGCCTCGCCGCGGGCGAGGTCCTCGAAGTGCTGGCGACGGACCCCGGAAGCATGAGCGACATCGACGGCTGGGCCGACGGCACCGAGGGTGTCGAGCTCGTCGACCAGACCGAGGGCGACGACGTGTACACACACTACGTCCGCAAGACCGAGTAACGATGGGCACGGACACATCCGACGCGTCGGCCGGGGAGGCGCAGACCGAGGACGTGCCGGCCGACGAGGCGTCGGCCGAGGATATGCCGGCCGACGAGGCGCCCTCGCGCGCCGAGCTGGCCGCGCGCGTCGACGAGCTCGAGGACGCCCTCGCCGAGGCCGACGACGGGGGGAAGAAGATGAGCATCATCGCCACGAAGGGGACGCTCGACATGGCGTACCCGCCGCTCATCCTCGCCAGCACCGCGGCCGCGTTCGGCTACGAGGTGACCGTCTTCCACACGTTCTGGGGGCTCGAGATCCTCCACGAGGAGCGCTCGAAGGACCTCAAGCTCAGCTCCGTCGGCAACCCCAACATGCCCGTCCCGAACGCGGTCGCCGCGCTCCCCGGCATGGACCGCGTGACGACGAAGATGATGGAGAAGAAGATCGCGGACAACGACACCGCCACGATCGAGGAGCTCCTCGAAACGAGCCTCGACATGGGCGTCGAGTTCCAGGCCTGTCAGATGACAATCGACCTGATGGGCTACGACGAGGACGACTTCTACGACGGCGTCACCACGGGCGTCGGCGCCGCGACCGCCCTCCAAGACATGGCCGAGGCGGACATCCAGCTCCTCGTCTGACCGCCGAGGAAACGGACCCGTGGGTCGGAATCTCGACCGGCGGCCCCCGACACGGCGGACGTCGCGCTTCTCGACACGGCGGACGTCGCGCCGGTCGGGACGGCAGACGTCGCTCCGGCTGTCGTCGATACTTTATCAGGGTACAAGGGACGGCGATAGCGACCCGTTCGATCGACCGGCGGAGCGGCGCGAACCGCCGCGGGCGTTACTCGGACTCTGCGGCGGTGCGTTCGCGGCCGATCGCGCTCGCCACCGCCAGCAGGTAGCCCAGCCCGTACTGGACCTCCGGGTCGCGCACGCCGCGGAGTAGCCCGACCGCGCCGACCCGCTCGGGCGGTTCGCGCTCCGCCTCGCCGACGCCCTTCAGCAGGGTCTCGACGCCGTCGCGCGTGTCGTCGTCGGCCGCGGTCTGTGCCACCTCGCCGAGCGCGGCGCCGGTCCCGGCCAGCGACGCGACCATCTCGTCGTCGAGGGCCGCGGTCGCCAGCGACCCGACCTCGGCGATCTCGGCCAGCTCGTCGAGGGTGCCGCTCCGCTGGAGCGTGACCAGCGTGTCGAGCGCCGCCCGCAGCTCGTCGCCGTTCTCGCCGACCGCCGCGGCCAGCGCCACGGTCTCGTCGGTCGCGAGGCCGTCGGCGGACTCCGCGAGCGTCGACCCGGTGGCCGAGAGCTCGCGGACCATCTCGTCGGAGAGCGCGCCCTCGCCCAGGGAGAGCACGTCCAGCAGCTCGTTGACCGCGTCGAGCCGCTCCACGAACGCGGCGACCGCCTCCGGGTTCTCCGCGATCGCCGCCTCGAGGTCGGTCGGTTCGGAGGCTTCCGTCTCGGACATGGTCAGAGCAGCCCCCGCGCGGTGAGCCAGTAGGACTCGTTGTACGCCAGCTTCGACCAGTGGAGCTTCTCCGAGGGCGGCGCGGGCGACGGCGGGTTCTCGTAGTCGAACTCGACGAACGAGGCCGAATCCATCCCGGTCTCGATGAAGCACAGGGTCTTGCCGTCGTACGTCGCCGTCGCCGGCCGGCCTCGGATCTCGCTCGCGAGGCGCTGCCCGACGACGCCGGCCTGGTAGTGGGCGACGCTGCCCGCGTTCGGGACGCCGGTGTCGGCGGTGTCCCCGAGCGCGTACACGTTCTCCGCGGCCTCGGCCTCCAGCGTGTGCTTGTCGACGTCGACCCAGCCGCCGTCGCCGAGCCCGGCCTCCTCGATCAGGTCGACGCCGCCGTGGGGCGGGATCGACACGAGGAGGTCGTAGTCGAGTTCGGTTCCCTCCATCGACGCGATCGTCTCCGCGTCGGGGTCGACCGACTCCGCGTTGAAGAACGTCTCCACGTTGATGTCGCGCTCCTCCATGATGGGACGGGCCCACTCGGCGATGTGGGGATTCCCGTGGACGCGCTGGATCGGGTACGTGTAGGTGACCTCGACGTCCTCGCGCAGGCCGCGCTCGCGGAACCAGTCGTCGACCATGAAGACGAACTCCAGCGGCGCCGCCGGACACATGTGCGGCGTCCCGATGACGCTCAACACGATCTCGCCCTCGGTGAATTCCAGCAGCTCCTCGCGCAGGGCGGTCGCGCCCGACTCGCTGTAGTAGTCGTGTCCGCCCTCGACGAGCCCGGGGATCTGCTCGGGCTCCAGCGTCGACCCGGTCGCCAACACGAGGTGGTCGTACTCCATCGGCGCTCCGCCGCCGTCGAACCGGAGCCGCCGGGCGTCGGTGTCGATCTCGGACACGCGGTCGATCCGGAGGTCGACCGCGTCGTCGACGAGCTCGTCGAGCGCGCGGCGCCCGTCCGCCGGCTCCCGCTGGCCGAACGGCACGTACAGCCAGACCGGCTTGTACACGTGGTCGGGGCCGTCGTTGATCAGGGTGACCTCGACGTCGCCCGCGTCGAGCTCGGGTTCGAGCCGGTCGGCGAGGTCGTTGGCGAGCACCGACCCGCCGGTCCCGCCGCCCACGATGACGATGCGCTCGGTCATGCTTTCTCCACGTAGAACGCGTTGTGGTCGTCGAGCTCCTCGACGGCGAGCAGCTCGTTGCCGGCCTCCTCGGCCCACTCGGGGACGTCGGTGAGCGACCCCTCGCTGTCGCTCAGGAGTCGGACGACGTCCCCGGACTCGGCGCCTCGGATCGCTCCGATGAGGTCCATCAGGGGGCCGGGGCACGCCGCGCCTCTGGCGTCGACGGTGTTGTCGGGTTCGATGTCGGTCATGGCAGTCTCACACGCGACAGTTGCGGGGGCGGCCTATTAGTCTTGTGCGAGAATTCCACTATTCTAAAATCCGACCGCTGCGAGCGCGTCGGTCGCGACCGCGACGCGAGCGCGCCGGTGCGCTACCGGCGGAACACAAGCGCGTAGTGGTACGGCGGCAGATCGATCCGCCGGTCGAGTTCGAACGCTGCGGCCCGACTGACGGCGCCCTCCGTTTCCTCGGGGGGCATCCGCAGCTCCGTCGGCGGGCCCCGGGGCTCGCCCCCGACGGTCGTCGCCTCGCGCGGGCGGTCGTGCCAGTTGACGACGATCAGGCTGCCGCCGGGCGCGATCGCGTCGAACGCCTCCGCGACGAACGCGGCGCGGTCGTCGACGCCGTGGAAGGTGTTCGCCACGACGAGCGCGTCGACCGGGTCCGGGAGGAGTTCGGTCAGATCTCGGGCGTCGCCGTGGACCGAAACGACGTTTTCGACCGCCTGTCGCTCGGCGAGCGAGCCCAGCTCGTCGAGCAGTGCCTCGTCCAAGTCGACCGCGTACACGGGCGCGGGCTCGACGATCCGGGCGGCGGGGAGCGCGAAGTAGCCGCTCCCGCAGCCGACCTCGGCGACCGACAGCCCGGCCTCGATACCGAGGTCTCGGAGCGTCGCGCCCGGAGTCGGCCAGAGCTTCCCCCACCAGTCCCAGTCGGGCTGGCCGGTGTTCTGAAACCGATCCATCGTCAGCGGCCACCCGACACGCCGACTCGCGGGGGTCGGTGCGGAACGGCGACTCGGTCGATTCCGCCGACTACGGAACCGCGCTCGTCGCTCCCGCGAGGCCGTTCGTGCGCCGAGTTAGTATTGTTTTTCATGCCCATAAATAACCAATTTTACTATCTAAGCCTTTCTGACCCGCTCCGGGCCGGCGGTGAGCGAGTCCTCCCGCCCGTCGCGGTCCGCTACCGGTCCGTTTCCGCTCGCCACGCCGACGGAAGTCGAGCGTAGACGACCGCGTTGTCGACGAGCGCGTCGACCGGGACGTACTCGTCCGGGGCGTGGAGCGTGTCGGTCCCGAGCGCGAACTCGACGGTCGAGATCCCGGCGTTCCGGAGCTTCTTGGCGTCGCCGCCGCCCGTGGCGCTCCGCCTGAAGACGCGGTCTCCCGTCACGGCGGCCGCCGTCGACGCGACGGCCTCGACGAGCGGGCCGTCCGGGTCCTCCGCGGTGCCGACGCTCCACGAGACGTCGGCGATCGCGACTCCCTCGCAGTCGGCGACGCACTCGCGGATCCGCGCGAGCACGTCGGGCGTGTGGACGCCCGCGGTCAGCCGCACGTCGACCTCGGCGCGCGCGGACCCCGGGACGGCGTTTATCGCGTCGCCCCCTTCGAAGACGCCGAGGTTGATCGACGGGTATCGGAACAGGTCCCGCGCGGTGCTCTCGCCCATCGACGGGGCGTAGTACTCGATCGACTCCTCGACGATCGGCTCCATCTCGGCGTCGACGTCGAGCCGCTCGGAACCGAAGCGTCGGCGCATCGTCTCGACGGCGTCGTAGAGCCGGTCGACGGCGTTGACGCCGAGCGCCGGTCGAGAGCCGTGGGCGCTCTCGCCGCTCGCCTCGAGCGTCAGCCAGATGCTGCCCCGGTCCGCGACCGTGACGGAGTGGCGTCCCTCCTCGCAGGTCGGCTCGCCGATCACGCACGCGTCCGCGTCGAGCGTATCCGCGTCGAGCAGCGCCGGGAGGCCCGCGTCGCCGCCCACCTCCTCGTCGCTCACGAAGGCGAACAGGAGGTCGACGGGCGGCTCCGTCTCGGTCGCGGCGACGGCCCGGATCGCGAACAGCAATGACGCCACGGCGCCCTTCATGTCGGTCGCGCCCCGGCCGTAGACGCGGTCGGCGGCGCGTTCGCCGAGCGGATCGCGCGTCCACGCGTCGGCGTCGAACGGCACGGTGTCGAGGTGTCCGTTGTACAGCAGCGTGCGGTCTGACGCGCCGGGGACCCGCACGAGCAGGTTCGGCTTCGTCGGGTCGACGGCGAACCGCTCGACCGCGACCGGAAGCGGATCGAGGAACCGCTCGATCTCGGCGACGATCTCCCGCGTGTCGCCGGGCGGATTCGACGTGTCGACCGCGAGCAGATCGAGGGTCAGCGAGACCAGCTCCTCGCGGTTGGCCCGCACGTATTCGGCGGGAGCGTCGTCGGCCGCGGGCGGTCGAGACGCTCCCGTGTCTTCGGCCATACCCGTCCGTTCGATCCCCAGCGATTTATTTATTTGTACGCTTCTCACAATATCGCAGCGGGTTGCGTGGGTACCGCCACGCCGAGCGGTGCGGTCGCCCGCGCGTCAGGTCCCGGGCCGAATCGGACGGTCCTCGCGTTCGTCCGTCTCTCGGCCGTACCGGTATTCGAACTCCTGAACGAGCTGACCGACGGTCGCGTACCAGCTGTTGAGCAGCCGTTGCATCTCGCGGGCGACCTCTTCGGGCGCTCGCAACCGGTACACGTAGTAGTACCCGCCCTGATCGTAGTTGACTTGCCGTTGGACGACGACGCCGGCCTCGACGAGCCGGGAGATAGACCGGTACGCCGTCGACCGCTCGCAGTCCAGCCGGTCCGCCACGTCGTCGACGGTGAGCCCCTCGTTCTCTCCGTGGAGCGCCTGAAACACCGCCTGATCCCGCTCGTTGAGCCCGTGAACGCACTCTAAGAGCTCGAGGCACTCCATGTCGCGTTCGAGATCGTCACGCACTGACGCGGTCATCGTACCGGACAATAGGGCGGCAGAATGGGTTAAAGTTGTTCCCGAAACGCACAATACTATCGGGGCGCCGGTCGCTCCGATGAGGTTCAACAGGTCGGTTCTCGGCTCTCTCCGCGTGCTATCCGAAGAGCCTTTGTTACGTAGGTCCAAGACGGTACACGAATGACGCTCCCAATCGACCCGAGTCAGATCGACCCGGACGACATCGGCGAACAGCAGACCACCCTCGAGATGGGTCACGAGGAGGCGATCGAACACGTCCGCGAGGTGTTCACCGATGCCGGCTTCGGCGTCCCCGTCGAGTTCTCCCCGTCGGAGATGCTCAACGAGAAGGTCGACGCGGGCCGCGACCCCTACTACGTGCTGGGCGCGTGCAACCCCGAGGTGGCCGACCGCGCGCTCGACGCGACCGACAACACGCTCGGCGCGCTGATGCCGTGTAACGTCGTGGTCTGGGAGGAGGAGCCCGGCGTCCAGCGCGTCTACCACGTCTCCATCATGCGCATCGCCCGGCTCGCGGGCATGGCGCCCGACGACGACGTGATGGCGGACATCGTCGCCGACACCGGCGAGATGGTCGACGAGGCGTTCGAGAGCCTGTAGTCGCGTCCGCTCCGTTCCCGCCCCGCCGCCCTCGCTCCGATTCCACACCTACTTATCCGCGACCGCCGACGGACCGGTATGAACCTCGCCGATTCGCGCGTCCTCGTCACCGGGGGCGCCGGCCTCGTCGGGAGCCACCTCGCCGCCGCGCTGCTCGACCGCGGCGCGACCGTCCGCGTCGCCGACGATCTCTCGAAGGGGACCCGCGACCGGGTCCCCGACGGCGCCGAGTTCGTCGAAGCGGACGTGACCGACTCGGACGACGTCGCCCGCGCGGTCACCGAGGACCTCGACGCCGTCTTCCACTTCGCGGCGTACACCGACACGAACTACGACGACGACCGCGTCCTCTTCGAGGAGAACACCGAGATGACGTATAACGTCTTAGAGCGGATGCGCGAGGTCGGCGTCGACCGCTTCGCGTTCACCTCCTCGTCGACGGTGTACGGCGAGGCGCCGCGGCCGACGGCCGAGGACTACGCGCCGCTCGAACCCATCTCGATCTACGGCTCATCGAAGCTCGCGGACGAGGCGCTGATCTCGACGTTCGCGCACTCGTACGGGGTCCAGTCGTGGGTGTTCCGCTTCGCGAACATCGTCGGCCCGCGCCAGCGCGGCAACGTGATCCCGGACTTCATCGAGAAGCTGGACGAGGACCCGACGGAGCTGGAAATCCTCGGCGACGGCCGCCAGGAGAAGTCGTACATGCACGTCACCGAGTGCGTCGACGCCATCCAGCACGTCGTCGAACACGCCGACGACGCGTACAACGTGTACAACCTCGGCACGCGGACGACCACCTCCGTCACAGACATCGCCGACATCGTGAGCGAGGAGCTGGGCGTGGAGCCGGAGTACGCCTACACCGGCGGCGACCGCGGCTGGACCGGCGACGTGCCGAAGATGCGGCTGTCGATCGAGAAGCTCGCCGACTTGGGGTGGGAACCCTCGATCGAGAGCGATGAGGCGGTCCAGCGGAGCGCGCGCGAGCTGATCGAGGAGATCGTCTCATAAGTAGCGGCTGATGGATGCCGTGACCTCCCGAATTGCCGTTCAGAGTGATTATTTATAAATCGTTGATTGCGGTCGACCGTGGTCGCCCCCGAAACTCCAGCCGGCCGCTTATAAATGGTTGCTGACGGATCGGCGGTGAACAGCTTCAAAGCCCCAGCCGCTTGTTTATAAATAACTGAGAACAGATCGGCGGTGAATGCCTCCAAAGCCCCAGCCGTGAGGACAGCGCACGCTCGTTGCGCGCTTCAGTCGCTCGCGGTGCTCGCTCCCTCCAGTGCTTCCGTCGCCTGCGCTGTCCTCGCGGCTGCCCCTTTGAGTCCCGCCCTGCCCCGCCCCGCACCTCACACCTCCCCAGCCTCGTCGCCGGACTACGTCCGGCTGTAAGCGAGAGCTTCGCTCTCGCCCTGTCAGTCGCCTCNCCCCAGCCTCGTCGCCGGACTACGTCCGGCTGTAAGCGAGAGCTTCGCTCTCGCCCTGTCAGTCGCCTCCGCTTCGCTCCGGCGACTGACTCCCTCGCACGGTGCTGACTCGCGGCCGCCCTCGGCGGCCGCTCGCAGGCACGCGCCACCGCAGTCCCGAATGTCTCAATTTCGTCCCTTCGATCCCACGCCTCGTCCGCCGAGCCGCTTCGGAAGGGCCTTTTAACCCGCCCGTCGAACGGACGGTATGTTCAGGCAGTTCCGGTCGGAGGTCGAGGCGGCGCTCGCGGACGCGCTCGGCTCGCTCGACCTCCCGACCGACGACCTCGGCATCGAACGCCCGCCCGACGACATGGACGCGACGCTCGCCTCCAGCGTCGCCTTCCGGCTCGCGGGCGAGGTCGGCGCGCCCCCGCCGCAGGTGGCGGGCGAGGTCGCCGAGGCGGTGTCGGTCGCGGACGCCGACTACGTCGCGAGCGTCGACACCGCGGGGCCGTACGTCAACTTCCACGCGAACGAGCGCTACCTCGCGGACACCCTCGACGCGGCCGCCGTCGACGACGACTACGGTGCGCTCCCCGACCGGGACACCTCGGTCGTGGTCGAGCACACCAGCGCGAACCCGACCGGCCCGGTCCACGTCGGCCGCGCGCGCAACCCCATCGTCGGGGACGCCGTGGCGAACCTCTTGGAGTACGCGGGCTACGACGTCGACCGCCACTACTACGTCAACGACGCCGGCCGGCAGATGGCGGTGTTCACGTGGGCGTACGAGCGGTTCGACGAGTCCGACCTCGACGCCGACCCCGCCCGCGACCGCGCGGAGTACGACCTCGTGCGCTACTACCGGAAGGGGAACGCCTTCTTAGAGGAGGCCGACGCCGACGCGGTCGAGGCCGCGGAGGCGGAGATCCAGTCGATCCTCCAGGGGCTCGAAGCCGGCGACGAGGAGACATACGAGCGCGTCGGCGAGGTCGTCGACACCGTCCTCGGCGGGATGAAGGATTGTTTGGCGCGCCTCCCCGCGGAGTTCGACGAGTTCGTCAAGGAGACGCGGTTCATGCGCGACGGCTCCACCGACGACATCGCCGGCCGCCTGAAGGAGACCGACCACGCGGTCTACGAGGAGGACGCCTGGCAGCTGGAGCTCGACGAGTGGGGGATCGAGAAGAACCTCGTCTTCCTGCGCTCGGACGACACGAGCCTCTACACCACCCGCGACTTGGCCCACCACGAGTGGAAGTTCGACAACTACGACCGCGCCGTCACCGTCCTCGGCGAGGACCACAAGCTCCAGGCCGACCAGCTCGACGCGACCCTCGAACTGCTCGGCAACGACGCCGACCGGCTCGGCCACGTCATCTACTCGTACGTCAACCTCCCCGACGGGAAGATGTCGACGCGGAAGGGAACGGGCGTGATGCTCGACGACCTCCTCGACGAGGCGATCGACCGCGCCCGCGACGCCGTCGAGTCCCGGATGGACGACCGCATCCGCGACGACGACCTCACCGACGCGGACGTCGAGCGCATCGCCCATCAGGTCGGGATCGGCGCCGTGCGGTACGACATCGTCTCCAAACAGCCCGCGAAGGCGATCACCTTCGAGTGGGAGGACGCGCTCGACTTCGAGGCGCAGTCGGCCCCGTTCGTCCAGTACGTCCACGCGCGCTGCGCCGGCATCCTCGGCGAGGCCGCGGCGGAGGGCGTGGACGTACCCGGCGTGACCGCGGACGCCGACGGCGAGGTCGACCTCGACGCGCTCGACGTGGACGCGGGCGCCCTCGAAACCGACGCAGCCCGCGACCTCCTCCGCGAGGTCGCGCGGTTCCCGGCCGCGATCGAGGCGGCGGCGGACGACCTCGAACCCCACACGATCGCGACGTTCACCCGCGAGTTCGCGGACGCGTACAACGCCTTCTACCGCGAGTGCCCGGTCGTGACCGCCGAGACCGACGAGCTGCGGGACGCCCGGCTCGCGGTCGTCGCGGCCGCGAAGCACACGATGGCGAACGCGCTCGACGTGCTGGGCGTCGAGGCGCCGGAGTCGATGTAGGATCGGTGCCGTCGAGTTCGGCCCTTCGGGTACTGACCGGAAATCGGCGGCGAACACCAAAGCCCCAGCCGCACGTTTATAAATAGCTGCTAGCGGATCTGCGGCGAACACCAAAGCCCCAGCCGCGAGGACAGCGCACGCTCGCTGCGGTCCTCGGTCGCTCGCGCTGCTCGCTCCCTGTGGTCCTTGCGTCGCCTGCGCTGTCCTCGCGGCTGCCCCTTCGAGTCCCGCCCCACACAGCACCGCCCCGCACCTCACACCTCCCCAGCCTCGTCGCCGGACTACGTCCGGCTGTAAGCGAGAGCTTCGCTCTCGCCCTGTCAGTCGCCTCCGCTTCGCTCCGGCGACTGACTCCAGCGAGAATCGGAGATTCTCTGGCAGCCGGCGCGTAGCGCCGGCGACCTCGCGCGTGCTGTCTCGCGGCCTCCGCTTCGCTCCGGCCGCTCGCAGGCACGCGCCACCGCCTCGTCTATTTATAAGCAAGCGTGCGTTCGACGACCCGTACGACCCGCTATCGACGCGCCGGCCGGGAGGTCAAAGATTACTTACACGCACGCGACCGTATTTCAGGCAATGAGTAGCGACGCACAGGAGGCGAACGAGGACCGCCGGAAGTACGAGTTCCGCAAGGTCATCGAGGAGCTCAAAGACTTCGAGGGCTCCGGCACCCAGCTCGTCACCATCTACATCCCCGAGGACCGGCAGATCTCCGACGTGGTGGCCCACGTCACGCAGGAACACAGCGAGGCGTCCAACATCAAGTCGAAGCAGACTCGGACCGCCGTCCAGGACGCGCTGACGTCTATCAAGGACCGACTGCGCTACTACGACACCTTCCCGCCGGAGAACGGGATCGTGATCTTCTCGGGCGCCATCGACGCGGGCGGCGGCCAGACCGACATGGTCACCCGGACGCTGGAGTCGCCCCCGCAGCCCGTCGAGTCGTTCCGGTACCACTGCGACTCGGAGTTCCTCACCGAGCCGCTCGAACACATGCTCGAAGACTCCGGGCTGTTCGGGCTCATCGTCCTCGACCGCCGCGAGGCGAACGTCGGCTGGCTGAAGGGGAAACGGGTCGTGCCCGTCAAGTCCGCCTCCTCGCTCGTCCCCGGCAAACAGCGGAAAGGGGGCCAGTCCGCACAGCGGTTCGCCCGCCTGCGCCTGGAGGCCATCGACAACTTCTACCAGGAGGTCGCGGGGATGGCCAACGACCTGTTCGTCGACAAGCGCCACGAGCTCGACGGCATCCTCGTCGGCGGTCCCTCGCCGACCAAAGACGTGTTCCTCGACGGCGACTACCTTCACCACGAGCTCCAAGACAAGGTGCTCGGCAAGTTCGACGTCGCCTACACCGACGAGTCCGGGCTGAAGGACCTCGTCGACGCGGGCCAGGAGGCGCTCGCCGACCAGGAGATCGTTCAGGACAAAAACGACATGGAGGAGTTCTTCGAGAAGCTCAACACCGGCCAGGAGGCCACCTACGGGTTCGAACAGACCCGCCGGAACCTGATCATGGGCTCCGTCGACCGGCTGCTCATCTCCGAGGACCTCCGCTCGGACGTCGTCGTCTACGAGTGCCCGAACGGCCACGAGGAGTACGAGGTGGTCGACGCCCGCCACTCGACGCCGGACCACGAGTGTAGCGAGTGCGGCGAGGAGGCGGCGGTCGAGGAGCGCGAGGACGTCATCGAACACCTGATGGCGATCGCGGAGCAGCGCGGCACCGAGACCCGGTTCATCTCCACGGACTTCGAGAAGGGCGAGCAGCTCCTCGACGCGTTCGGCGGAATCGCGGGCATCTTGCGCTACTCCACCGGCGTCTAAGGCCGAGAACCCGCTCCGCGACCGTTTACCGTTTTTACTGCTGCTCCGGTTCGACCGGCTCCGGAGCGATCTCTAAGCACGCGCAGGCGTCGGACTCGGGGTCGAAGCAGTCCGGGCACTCCGGCTGGCGGTCGATGATCGTGTCGAGCCGCTCCGCCACCGTGTCGTCGATGACGGCCTCCAGCTCGCGGGCCTCCGCCTGGAAGTCCTCGACCGCGAGGACGTTCGCGAGGAAGCGCTCGATGATACAGTAGGTCTGGAGCGCGTCGCGGGCGCGGACGATACCGTCGTCGGTGAGCGTGACGCCCTTGTACTTCTCGTGCTCCGCGAGGCCGCGCTCTTCGAGCTTGCCGATCATCTCGTTGGCGCTGGCCGGGCTGACGCCGAGCGAGTCGGCGATGGACCCGGTCGAGGCGGGACCGTCTTCGCTGTCCTGTACGACGTATATCGTCTTGAGGTACTGATCTGCGGTGTTCACGGCTGTCCTCCGTCGGCGCTCGTCGGCGACTCGTCTGCCCGGTTCATCGGCGCTCCATGACCTCCGTGACCTCGCGCACTCCCTCGGCCTCCTCGTCGCGGATCGTCGTCAGGGTGGCGAGCAGCTCCCCCCGGTCGATCGAGAACGTCGCTTCGGAGTCCTCGATCGCCTCGATGAGGTCGTCGTAGAACTTGTACGCCGTCTCCTCGTTGCACAGCTGGTCGTACAGCACGTCGTCGAAGTCCTCCGGCCGCGTCCGCCCGTAGCGGGCGTCGACCAGCGACTCGATCTCGCCGAACGGGACGCTGTCGACGCCGAGCCCCTCGACGAGCGACTCAAGCCGCTCGCGGTGGTCGGCGGACTCCTCGGCGGCGTCCGCGAGCAGCGTCTCCACCTCCTCGTCGAGCTCGGCGTCAAGCTGCTGGTAGTGGCGGTGCGTTCGCGCTTCGACGACCTCCTCGAGCACGATTCCGATCTGGAGCAGCCGCGCGAGCTGGTCGTCGGAGGCGACCCGCTGGCTCACACTCACCGCGACCACCCGAGACGGCGCGATACGCGGGTTCGCATACCTCCGACTCGGGCGTCGTCGGTCTTAAGAGATTCCCCTCGCTGGCCGGTCACTCCTCGCCGCGACCACGCCGGAATAAAAAACCGCCAGTCCGCGTCGACGGCCTACTGAAGCCGTTCCAAGACGAGCTCCTCGACGTCGTCGCGGAACTCGTCGACCGCGATCTCTTCGAGGACGGGCACGAAGAAGCCCTCGACGAGCATGTTCCGGGCCGTCCGCGAGTCGATCGACCGGCTCTCGAGGTAGAACAGGTCCTCGGCGTCGACCTGCCCGACCGTCGCGGAGTGGGAGGCCTCGGTGTCGTGGTTGTGGATGATCAGCTTCGGCGACGCGTCGGCCTCGGCGTCGTCCGACAGCATCAGCGTGTTCTCGCGCTGGTAGCTGGAGGTGTTCCACGCGTCCTCGCCGACGTCCTGGACCCCCTCGTAGACGGAGCGGGCGATGTCGTCGAGCACGCCGCGGGTGACGAGGTCGGCGGTCGTCTGCTCCGCCTGGTGCCACACGCGGGCGTTGATGTCGAAGTGCTGGTCGTCCGTACCGAAGAACGTCCCGACGATCTGGCTCTCGGAGCCGTCGCCGTTGAGCTCGGTCTCGATGTCCGAGCGGGTGAGCTTCGACCCGAAGTTGCTCTCGATCCAGTCGACCGTCGCGTACGTGTCGGTCACGCCGCGCTTCAGCGAGTAGGTGTACGCGTCGTCGTCGAGGTTCTGGAGCGAGCCGAACTGGACGTTCGCGTTCTCGCCCGCGACGACCTCGACGAGGTTCGAGAAGTAGCGGTCGTCGGCGACCTCGGCGTCACCCGTCTCGATCGACTCGAGGATCGTCACCGACGACGACTCCTCGGCGACGACGAGCGTCTGGCTGAACAGCGAGCGGGAGTTCATCTCCGCGCGCACCGTCACGTCTTCGACGTCGACGCCCTCGGGGACGTAGACGAACGTGCCCGTGGTAAAGAGCGCGACCGAAAGCGCCGTGAGGTAGTTGTGTTCGGGGTCGAGGACGGAGCCGAAGTTCGCCTCGATGACGTCGCCGTACTCGTCGAGCGCCTCGGTGAACGGGAGGACGACGACCTCGTCGTCGCCCGCGGTCCGCTCGGTCTCGTCCGCCTGGTTCAGCGGGTCGACGAGCGCCTCGAAGTCCAGCGCCTCCAGGTCGGTCCAGCGGCGGCCCGGCGTCTGGATGACGTCGGGCAGCTCGGCCGTCTCCAGCGCGGAGAGCGCGTTCAGGCGGGTCTCTACGAGCCACTCGGGCTCGTCGCGTTCGTCGGCGATGCGTCGTACCGTGTCCTCCGAGAGGCTCTCGATTGCTTGCGTGCTCATGTTATCCGAGCGAACCCTCCATCTCGAGCTCGACGAGCCGGTTCAGCTCGACGGCGTACTCGATCGGCAGCTCCTCCGTGATCGGCTCGATGAACCCGGAGACGATCATCTGCTTGGCGTCGTCGTCGTCGAGACCGCGCGACTGGAGGTAGAAGATGTCCTCGTCGCCGATCTTGCCGACGGTCGCCTCGTGGGCGACGTCGACCTTCGACTCGTTGATCTCCATGTACGGCATCGTGTCCGACGTCGACTCGTTGTCGAACATCAGCGCGTCGCACTCCACGGCCGTCGAGGAGTTCTCGGCGCCGTCCGCGATGTGGACGAGGCCGCGGTAGTTCGTGCGGCCGCCGTCCTTCGCGATCGACTTCGACTCGACGGTGGACTTCGTGTCCGGCGCGTTGTGGTACACCTTCGCGCCGGTGTCGATGTCCTGGCCCTCGCCCGCGAAGGCGATGGTGATGTGGTTGTCGGAGGCGCNTTCGCGCCGGTGTCGATGTCCTGGCCCTCGCCCGCGAAGGCGATGGTGATGTGGTTGTCGGAGGCGCCGCGGCCCTTCAGGATCGTCGACGGGTACAGCATCGTCGCCTTCGAGCCCATCGAGCCGGAGATCCACTCCATGCGCCCGCCCTTCTCGGCGATGGCGCGCTTCGTGTTGAGGTTGTACGTGTTCTTCGACCAGTTCTGGACGGTCGAGTACTGGACGTGGGCGTCCTCGCCGACGAACACTTCCACGCCGCCGGAGTGGAGGTTAAACGCCGAGTACTTCGGGGCGGAACAGCCCTCGATGTAGTGGACCTCGGAGCCCTCCTCCGCGATGATGAGCGTGTGCTCGAACTGGCCCATCCCCTCGGAGTTCATCCGGAAGTACGCCTGGACCGGCATCTCCACGGTCGTGTTCTCCGGGACGTAGACGAACGAGCCGCCGGACCAGATGGCGCCGTGAAGCGCCGCGAACTTGTTGTCGCTCGGGGGGACGCACTTCGTCATGAAGTGCTCGCGGACGATCTCCTCGTGCTCTTGGACGGCCTTGTCCATGTCACAGAAGATGACGCCCTTCTCCTCCCACCGCTCCTGCATGTTCTGATAGACGATCTCGGACTCGTACTGCGCGCCGACGCCCGAGAGCGCGTTCTTCTCCGCCTCCGGGATGCCGAGCTTGTCGAAGGTGTCCTGGATCTCCTCCGGGAGGTCCTCCCAGCTGTCGGCGCCGCCGCGCTTGTCGATGTCCGGCCGGATGTACGGCACGATCTCGTTGATGTCGACCTCCGAGAGGTCCGGCTGGCCGGGCCAGTCGGTCGGCATCGGCATCTCTTGGAACTGCTCGAGCGCGCGCAGGCGCCGCTCCAGCATCCACTCCGGTTCGTCCTTGTCCTCCGAGATGACGCGGACCGTCTCCTCGGTGAGACCCTTTTCGCTCTTGAAGGCGGACTTCTCCTCCTTCTTGAACTCGAAGCGGGCCTCGGTGTCTGTCTCCTTAAGGTCGTCCTGTTGTGAACTCATAGTGTATTGTTACGGATTCCCGTGTTTACGTGTGTCGCGTGCCCGCATTTGGTTACGCCGCCTCGAAGGCGTCCTCTCGGACCCAGTCGTACCCCTCGTCCTCGAGCTTCTCGGCGAGCTCCGCGCCGCCGCTCTTGACGACTTCACCGTCGAGCATGACGTGAACGTGGTCGGGCTCGACGTAGTCGAGGATGCGCTGGTAGTGGGTGATCTGGAGGATACCCGTGCCCTGCTCGTCGCGGAGCGCGTTGATCCCCTTCGAGACGTCCTTCAGGCGGTCGATGTCGAGCCCCGAGTCGATCTCGTCGAGCACGGCGACGCTCGGCTCCAGCATCGCGGCCTGGAGGACCTCGTTCTGCTTCTTCTCGCCGCCGGAGAAGCCGGCGTTGAGGTAGCGCTGCATGAACTTCTCGTCCATGTCGAGCAGCTCCATCTTCTCGGAGAGGATCTCCTGGAACTCGGCGACGCCGATCTCGCCGTCGTCCGCGGGCCCCTCCATCGGGGAGGTCTCGTAGCCCTCGTCGTCGTCGTCGTCGGCCTCGGCTTCCGCCTCGTCTTCGTCCTCGAACAGCTCCTCTCGCTCGTCCGCCTTCGCGTTGAGGGCCTGGCGGAGGAAGTTCGTCATGGTGACGCCCTCGATCTCGGCGGGGTACTGGAAGCCGAGGAAGATGCCGAGCGCGGCGCGCTCGTTCGGCTCCAACTCGAGCAGCTCCCAGTGATAGTCCTCGTCGTCCAGGTCGACGTCGACGTCGGCGACGTCCTCCTCGCTGAGGTGGAGCAGGATCTCGCCGCCGGTGACCTCGTAGGCGGGATGGCCGGCGATGACCTTCGCGAGCGTCGACTTACCGGAGCCGTTCGGCCCCATCAGCGCGTGGATGTCGCCGGACTCGACGGTCAGGTCGACCCCGAGAAGGATGCGTTCGCCGCCCTCTTCCGCCACTCGTGCGTGAAGATCGTTGATTTCGAGAGTAGCCATGTGTATTCTCGTGCCTCGTACGTTGACGGTGGGGGTTGAGGGGGTTAATGGTTACGCATCTCCCCGTCAAAAGTCGCAAATCAACCAAGAAATTTTCTTTCGATCGAAAACTGCTTTCGACGGTCGGCGTTCACCCTCGCCGACGGTCACATGAACGAGCCGAGTCCGGTCTGTTCCTGGCCCGTCTTGACCTCCTCCCACGACATCCCGAGCGCCTCGATCACGCGCTCTATCGGTCCTTTGAGCGTCTTGTCCAGCATCTTCTCCCAGTCGACCTCGAACTCCTCGGGGACTTGGTCCGCGTACTCGAAGCAGATCACGTCCGGATCGCGTTTGAACTCCCCGTACAGGTGATCGCGCTGCGGGTCGAGCCCCTCCTCGTCTTCCATCCGCGCCCAGAAGTCGGGATGGACCTTCTCGATGTACAGCCGCTTCGGCTTCGACCCGCTCCCGAAGTTGGTGCCGAGCATCAGGTTCGCGTACTTTGCCCCCCGGACCTGCGCGGTCGGCGTGTCGTAGGCGTCCAGCTTCTTCCCGATCCCGCCCGGGATCCCGACCTCGTCGAGGTCCATGTCGCCGTCGAGCACCCGCGCGATGACGTCGACGAGGTACTCTTTCACCTCCTCCATGTCCTCGTCGATGTCGTCGCCCGTGACGATCGTCTCGATGACGTTCTGTTGGACCTCCTTCGTGATCCCGGCGATGTCGGAGCGCTTGTACTCGAAGCCGGTGATGTCGATGTCGTCGACGTCTTTCCCCTCCTTCCAGACGATGTGGCCCGCGTACCGCTTCTTCTTGCCCGCCTGGAAGAAGCGCCGGTAGAGCTTCTCGAACTCGATCTGGAAGCGGTGGTCGTCGGCGTTGAGCTCGTCGCGCGCGAAGTCGTCGTAGCGCTCGTTGATGTGGTCCTCTATCTCGAAGGAGGTCTCGATCGCCTCCTCCTTAGACATGTCAGAAAGGGATAACATAACGCTGTCGGTGTCTCCATAAGATACTTGATAGTTAAGCTCTTCTGCGGCCTCCTCGGTGAAGTCGATGACCTCGCGACCGGTCGCTGTGACGGCTGCTGCGCCCTCTTTGTCGTAAAGCCGGAACCGATCCCATCCCGTAACTCCGTATAGTGATTGGCCGACGAACTGGAACTTCCCGTTCCGCCCCGCGAGGAGCGTGTGATTGTCCTCAACGGTCACGCAGTAGACGCCGTCCTCGGCTTCGCTCCGAGACCCGCTCCGGTGCATCCGAAGCGTGTTCTTCGCGTCTTCCGTGACGTAAATCCGCCAGCTCCCGCTGTCACGGTTGTAGCTCGCGGTGAGCCCGAGGTGAGCACACAGGCGGAGCACGTCGTCCCGAAGCCGTTCGCTCGACGTCGTGTACCTCCACGACCCGGACTGCCGGTCGCCATCGCCGTCGATCAGCGTCTCCAAGAACGCGCGCTTCTGCGTCCTCGTCGCCTCGAAGACGCGGTCCGGGATCCGCTTCTTGAAGCTCCCGTCGCCGCAGCGGTCCCGGAGGAGGTCGCCGAGCAGCGCCGAGGTGAACTGATAGCTGCGGTCGTCGACGTAGTAGTCCAGCCCCATCCGATCGAGAAGATCCCCGATCGTCTCGTGGTCGGAGTCGCCGCCGTCCGCCACGGCGTCCTGCGCGATCTGTATCGTGGTCGCGGAGCCGCGGAGATTGTCGCCGAACCGCTTCTCCTCGGAGGTGTACACGTTCCCTTCCGTGACGTACCACGCGAGCAGTTCGAGGAAGTCGTCGCCGTCGAACGTCCGCGGGATCCACTTCCGACCGGACTCGCGGTGGACGAAGCTCGTCTCGCACACCGATTCGACGTACTCGCGGTGTTCCTCGAACTCGGCAGCCGTGAACACGTAGCCGGTCTCGCCGACGTCCGCCTTCGGCACGCGCCGCGGCGTCCAGCCGAGTTCGGCCGTGAACGTGTGACCGTGGACGCTCGGCCGGACCCACACCTCGTACTCGCCGTCGACGAGTTCGGTCAGATCGACCTCATCGATCCGTTCCCCGTCCGGTCCGTCCCAATCGTGAGGCAGTTCGTAGTTCGTCGCCCGGTCGAGGTCGCCCGCCTCCACGAAACTGTACCCGTCTTCGGTGATCCCGTTCGTCTCGTTCTTTCGGACGAGCATCCGGTGGTTCGGCGTCACCCGGAAGTCGATCTTCGACGTTTCGATGTCGACGAGTTCGTCTCGGTAGTCCGGGTACGCGTGGGTCTCTTCGACGGTCTTCAGCTCCATCTCCTCCGTATCGGGATCGAGCGAGTACACGGCGTCGCCGACCTCCAAGTCCGTAATCGACCGAACGCCGTCGGGGGTTACGACCTCGGTGTCCGGCGTGAAGCAGTTCATAATAACCTTCACAGACGCCTGCTGACGGTCGTACTGCTCGTACGGCTCGGTGCCGGGATCGTGGTCGTTGCGGAGCGCCTTCTTCTCCTCGCGCTCGGAGAGGAGCTCGTCGACCATCTCGCGCATGATCCCGTCCGGCTGTTTCCGGAAGTGGGTCCCGTTGGGCGCGACGTACGTCTCGCCGTCGTACTCGTCGGGGTCGACCTTCGTCTCCGGGCCGGCGTTGATCGTCACCATACACATCGGGTAGAGGCTCTTCAGGTCTTGGACCGTCACCATCTGCTTGACGCCGGTGATCGGGTCGAAGACGGCGCCGCCCTCGAAGTCTTCCGACTCCTGTTGGCCCTTCGTCGGGAGCGCGAACTTCCCGAACGCCTTGTGGAGGACGTACATGTCGACGGTGTCGCCGGGCGTCGGCGCGTCCTCGATCTTACACCCGACGAAGGTGCGCACCTCGTCCCAGAAGGCGATCACGTCCTGTTTCCGGTCGATCTCGACGCACAGCTCCACGTCGCGGATGCTGTACTCCAGCAGGCGCTCGGGGTCCTGCTCCCAGAGGTCGCCGATGTCGCCGGTGTAGCGCTCCTTGCCGACGCCGAGCTCGCGCTCGCCGACCGCGTCGAGGCGGTACGACTCCAGCTCGGTGAACATCGTGCGCTTGTAGGCATACAGCAGGTCGAAGACGACCCGGCCCTTCACGTCCGGGCCGCCCCAGCCGGAGCGCCACACCTCGCCGATCCGGGAGAGTCGGTCGACGTCGAGGTCGTACTGGCTCCCGTCGTCGAGCACCTCCAGCCGGTCGAGGACGTACGGCGCGTCGAAGTCCTCGAAGTTCCACCCGGTCAGGAGGTCCGGGTCCGTCTCGTCGATGTACTCGACGAACGCGTCGAGCATCGCGGCCTCCTCCTCGAAGGTGCGGACCCGGAAGTCGAGCTCCCCGTCGCCGTCGACGATCCCCTCGTAGTCGGGGAGGTCTTCGGGCGGGGGGATCTCGGCCTCGGGCGCATCGTACAGCCAGACGACGTACTCGTCGTCGTAGGAGTCGTGGCTGGTGAGACAGATGATCGGCTCCTCGCCGTCCTCGGGGAATCCCCGGCGGTCGTCGACCTCGATGTCGAAGGTGTTCACACGGAGGTCGGCGTCCACCTCGGCGGGTTCGAGGTGACCCTCGTGGACCTGGATCGTCCCCTCGCCGTCGTCGAGGCGCCGCTCCTCGACGCGGATCCCGCCGTTGATCCCGTTGTCGATCAGGAAGCGGTTCGGGAAGAGGATGTCCGCCTCGAAGCTGGTCTCGAAGTCGTCGCGGATGTTCCCCACGTCGCGGGGCGTCCGGGTGACGATCCGGGTGAGCGGCTCGCCGCGGATGCTCTCGTAGGGTTCGCCGTCGGGGTTCTCCTCGCGCGTGCCGATCACCACGTCGTACTCCTCGACGGGGTCGCGGTCGAGGTCGGCCGTGGGGACGTAGAAGTACGGCTCGACGCCCAGGACGCGGAGGTGTTCGACGACGTCGTGGTCGGCGTCCTCGACGTGTGCCGCCGGCCGCCGACCGAACACGTGGACGACCGGGTACTCGTCGCTGCCGTACCCCTCGACGGCGTAGTCGATCTGCGTGATCATCAGCTCGACGGTCCCGGTCGACTCCGGGAACTTCGCCTCGTCGACGTCGACCACGTCGCTGACGTGGCCGCGTCCGCCGCCGGCGACGGCGGCCGCCTCCTGGGCGGCCAGCTCCTCCCGTTCGGTGTCCGTGTCGCCGTCGGCCCCGTCGCCCGCGTCTCCGGTCGACGAGAAGTCCGACAGCCCCGACTGAGTCATATCCGCCCTTCGGCGTCACCCGGCTAAAAAACTCGGCTTTCGGGTGCGGCGAGGTATCCCGCCACGGAAAGGCATATATTGTGTGACGACTTACCATGGTCTATGTCTTCGGACCCACGTTCCGAACCCCAGGCGGCTCGCCCGGCCGATTCCGACGCGGTCGACGCCGAGGTGGAGGCGTACGAAGACGACGGGAACGTGGTGCTTTTCGACGCCACGAACCCCCTCGCGTGGGTCGAAGCGAGCCGAACCGTGCGGCTCGCCGACGCGGTCTGAAGCGGCTCTCGGCCTCGATCCTCCGTTCCGTCGCAGCGCGCCTGTTCCACCGTAGCCGCGGCGCCGCGTCCGGACGGAACCCCTTTGCCCCGGCGCGGCGTACGCCCGGGCGTGTTCAGCCTCGACGAGGACGACGAGGGCGAGATCTCCGTCGGCGAGAGCTCCGACGCCGAGCGGGAGATGACGCCCGACATTCCGAAAGCGCCCTCGGTGAAGTCGTTCGACGACGGCGGCGACTTCGAGGGCGCGAGCGACGTGGACCAGGGGACCCTCCGCGCGTTCGTCGTCGCCGTCATCTACGCCAACGCCGCCGTCCTCCTCGTCGCGCTCGGCCCGATGGTGTGGTTCTTCGAGGGCTGGTCGCGGATCGGTCCGGCGCTGTTCGTCGGGGGGGTCCTGGCGGGCGTCCGGACCTACCAGACCTACCGATCGTGGAAGCGCTCGCGGGACGAGGCGGACGAAGCCGCCGAGGGCGAAGCAGACGCTGAAGCCGCCGAGGGCGACGAGAACGCCGAGACGGACGGAGACGCCGAACCCGACGAGGACGACTTCGACCCCGACGCGGCGCCCCCGGAAGCGTAATGTCCGCGGGCCTCTCCGCTTCCACCATGCAGACGGTCCGCGACGGCGACGGCGAGACGTACCTCCTCGTGAAACGCTCCGCGGAGTCCAGCCGCGTGCGGGACCCGGCCACCGGCGCGGAGCGGTACGTCGACAACGAGGAGCTCAGCGTCGTTGACGGCGAGTCACCGCTCGCGACCGCGGCCTCCGGCGTGCCGGAACCGGTCCGCCGGACGCTCGGCGCGGTCCGCGACGACCGGTCGCTCGGCCTGCTCGCCGTGGTCGTCGACGAGGGACCGATCGCCGCGATCGACCTCCTCGACGCGGCCGACATGTGCGAGTCCGACCTCCACGGGACGCTCACGGAGTTCCGTGCGGCGGGACTGGTCGACGAGGCCGAGGTCGCCGGGCGACGCGGCTACGAGGCGACCGCGGTCGCGGTCGAGGCGCTCGAACTGTTGCGGGACGGATCGGCGGAGGAGGGCGACGGATCGGCGGAGGAGGGCGACGGCGACTGATACCTCGCTTATAACCGCTATCTGCGGCCGGCTGCGGCTGTTCGCTTATAAATAGTTGATTCTAGATCGACGACGAACAGCTCCAAGGCCCCAGCCTCGCGGCTGCCCCTTTGAGCCCCACCCGACCGCGACCGCACGGCACCTCACGCCTCCCCAGCCTCGTCGGGCGCGTCCGTCGGGCTCCCTTCGGTCGNNNCTCGCGGCCGCCGGTGGCGGCCGCTCGCAGGCACGCGCCGACGTGGAGGGGCGGGCTGACGTCGCCGCCGTCCCTCTCAGCGGCGGTGTCCCCGCGGGCTTCCACCGCTCCTGCCGTCGTCGGATATTTATAAAGGAAACAGTCGCATCGGTGGCGCTCAGTCGTCCGCGAGTTCGGCGACGTCGAGGTCCGCCGCGTCCTCCCGGCGGACGGTCGAGCGGTTCGAGCGCGGGTCCTTCTCGACGGTGACCAGCTCGTCGGCCGCGCCGACCAGCTCGTCGTCGTGGCTCACGATGACGATCTGGCGCACGCCGAAGCCGCGCATCTCCTCGACGAGCCGGACGAGCCGCGAGACGTGGCCGGAGTCGAGGAACACCGTCGGCTCGTCGAGGATGAGCGGCGGGGTCGGCGCCGCGCCCTCGATCCCCTCCGAGAGCAGCCGGTAGATCGCACAGCGCAGCGAGAGGTTGAACAGGGCGCGCTCGCCGCCGGAGAGCTGCTCGGGGTCGAGCGGCTCGCCGTCCTTCTGGTAGACGGTGAGGACGTACTCGCCGTCGAGTTCGATGTGCGAGTAGGCGTCGTTGCCGTAGACGAGCTCGAACGTCTCGTTGAGGGTGCGCTCCAGCTCGGTGACGTTGCGCTGGCGGAGCTCCGCACGCAGGTCGCCGTACATCGACTCCAGCTCGCTCGTCTCCTCGTGGAGCGTTTCGAGCGCTTCGACGGTATCAGCGAGTCCGTCACGCTCCGCTCGGAGCTCTTCCAGCTCGCTGAGCTCGCCTTTCACCCCGCCGATCGCGTTCTGAAGCTCCTCCCGCCGTTCGTTGAGACGGTCGAGCTCCTCGGCGACCTGTTCGAGGTACTGCTCGGCGTCGGCTTTCCGCTCCTTCGCGTTCTCGACCGCGTCCTCGTCGACGGCGTCCGCGAGCTCGTCGCGGCGCTCGCGCTTGTCGGCGAGCCGGTCGCGCCGCTCGTCGTTCACCTCGTCGAGGTTCTCTCGCTTCTCGCGGCGGCGCTCGATCTCGTCTTCCGCCTCCGCGATCGCGGACAGGCGCTCCTCGACAGCCGTCACCGCCTCGCGGGCGGCGTCGACCGCTGACAGCGACGCCTCCAGCTCGTCGACGCGCTCCGCGGCCGCCTCCGCCTCCTCGCGCTTCTGGGCGGCAACCTCACGGGTCTCTTCGGCCTCCTCCCTGAGGTCGGCCGCGCGCTCGCGCTTCTCCTCGGCCGTCTCCCGCTTCCGGTCCGCCGCCTCTCGCTTCTCTTCGACCCGCGCTTCGAGGGTCTCGACCCGCTCGTCGATCTCGTCGAGCCGGTCCGCGGCGCTCGCGAGCTCGTCCAGCTCCGCGATCCGCTCGTCGAGGTCGTCCTCGCGTTCGCGGGCGTCCTCCAGTTCGGCTTCGAGCTCCGCGACCCGCTCGCGGTCCTCGTCGATCCCGCTGGCGTGCGGCGAGTCCTCGACCGGTTGGCCGCACTCCGGGCACTTTCCCGCCGCGAGCAGCTCCTCGGCCTCTTCGACCCGCTCGCGGGCGTTCTTCAGCTCCGCCGACAGCTCGGCGATCCGCTCGCGGACCTCGCCGCGCTCGTCGCGCAGCGCGTCCCGCTCGTCGGCGACGCCGTCGCGGTCGACGTCCGCGTCGGCGGCCGCGAACCGGTCGTGGAGCCCGTCTGCCTCATCGCGGAGCTCCTCGATCGACGCTTGGGCGTCCTCGGCGTCCTCGGCCGCCGCCTCCGCCTCGTCGGCGAGCTCGTCGGCCTCGGACTCGATCTCCGCGGCGCGCTCGGTGCGGTCGTCCGCCTTCCCGGCGAGGTTCGTCGCCTGGTTCCGGAACGCCTCGGCGCTCACCCGCTCGTCGTCGAGCTCCCCGCGGACCTCCGCCTCCCGGTCGTCGAGCTCCGCGCGCCGGTCGGCGATCGCTGTCTCGGTCGCCGCGTCGAGCCCGGCGTCGTCGAGCCGGTCATCGATCGCGGCCTCGATCTCGTCGATCCGCTCGCGCGTCTCGCGGATCGCGTCGCGGTGCTCGTCGCGCTCGCGCTCGGCCTTCCGGATCGACGCCTCGATCGCGTCGATCTCCGACTCCACCGACTCCAACTCCTCCCGCTTCTCGGCGTGGGTCTCGAGCGTCTCGGCGGCCGCGTCGCGCGTCTCTTTCGCCTGCTCCCGCTGCGTCTCGTACCGGTCGATCTCGTCGGTGACGTCGCCCAATTCGCTCTCCAACTCGTTGAGCCGCCCGTGGAGGTCGCGGTCCTCCTTCGCGGCGATCTGCTCGTCGAGCTGGTCGAGCCGCCCGCGACGGTTCTCCAGCACGTCCTCGACGCCGAGCCGAGCGTCGCCGGCGCGATCGCGGTACTCCTCGAGCTTCCCCAGCTGGAGCAGGTCGTCGATCGTGTCCTGTCGCTCCCGCGGGGTGGCGTTGATGAGCTTGTTCACCTCGCCCTGCCGGACGTACGCGCAGTTGACGAACGCCTCGGCGTCCATCCGTAGCAGCTCGGTGACGAACTCGCGGACCGCCCGCGCGCCGTCGCGCGTCACGTCGCTCCCGTCGGTCGACTCGAGCGTACACTGGTGGTCGATCCGGCCGTCGTACGACTTGAGCCGCCGCTCGACCCGGTAGGAGGCGCCGTCGTGGGTGAACCACAGCTCGACCTCCGTCTCCGCCTCGCCGTTCGTGATGACGTCTTCGAGGGTGCCGTCGAGCGCCTTCGACCCGTACAGCGCGAAGAAACAGGCCTCCAACAGCGACGACTTCCCGCTGCCGTTGAGCCCGTGGATGACCGTCACGCCCTCGGTCAGCCGCAGGTCGGCGTCGCCGTACGGCTTGAAGTTCGCGAGGCGGACGCGGTCGAACTTCACAGGTAGTCCTCCATGGAGACTTGGCCGTCGTTCGACGCCGGATCGGGGTCCGTCGCCTCCGCGCGATCGGACTCGGCGTCCGGCTCGTCAGTGGTCGATTCGTCCGGGTCTGTGTCGGCCGCGTCTGATTCGTCCGACTCGGATCCGTCGGTGTCTGCTTCCTCGGTGCCTGCCTCCTCGCCGTCGTCCGCCTCCTCGCCGTCGTTCACCTCTTCGCCGTCGTCCGCCTCCTCGCCGTCGTTCACCTCTTCGCCGTCGTCCGCCTCCTCGCCCTCGACCGCCTCCGCGTCCGACTCGACCGGCTCGAACGCGCCGAGGTCCGCCTCCTCGTCGAGCCGCTCCTCGATCCGCCGCTTCACCGTCTCGCGGACGTTGGCGTCGGGGACCGTGTCCTCTCGGACCGCGCGCTCGACGTCGCGCGCGGCGGTCGACAGCGCCATCTCGTCGAGCCGGTCGCGGACGGCGTCTTCGGGGTCGGCGAAGCTCACGTCCACCTCGCCGTCGGCGTCGACCTCGCGTCTGTCCGTGACGCGCGCGATGAGCGCGCCCTCGTCGGTGGCGAACTCCTCGACGGCCGCGGGCGTCACCGGGTCGCCCTCGCCGGTGATCTCGACGTGGACGACCGCCTCGGCGAGGTCGTACTCGCGCACGCGCTCGCGGACCCGGGACTCGCCTTCCCCCTCGCGCAGTTCGACCGAGACGAAGACGAACGGACGGGTGTCGAGCGCGCGGCGTCGGATCTCGACGCGGTCGTCGCCCCCGGCCGCGTCGGCGTCGAAGACGACGAGGTTGTAGCCGCGCCCCTCGCGCTCGCTCGCGCTCGCGCGCTCGGTCGAGCCCGGGTACGTGACCCACGTGTCCGCGACCTCGGCGGTGTCGGGCTTGTGGTTGTCGCCGAGCAGCATGGCGTCGAACGCGACGTCGCTCTCGGTCAGCACGGTCTCCGTGTCCCAGTCGGCGTAGCCGAACGGCTCGAAGAGGCCGTGTGCGACGAGCGCCGCGTACTCGGCGTCGTGGTCGGCGAACGCGTAGTCGAGGTCGTCGCGCCGCGAGACGGGGACGTGGTCGAGGCCGTAGAAGGCGGTGTCGCCCACGACGACCGGCTCGTCGCCGAGCCGGGTCGCGAGGCCGAGGCGCTCGAAGAGGTCGAGCCACTGCCCGCCCCGCGTCGACTCGTGGTTGCCGACGACCGCGAGGAAGGGGATCCCGGCGTCGTCGAGCCGGCGGAGGACGGAGATGGTCCCCATCAGATCGTCGAGTTCGGGCCGGCGGTCGTGGAAGAGGTCGCCGGCGTGGACGACGGCGTCGACGCCGTCGTCGACCGCGTCGTCGACCACGGCCTCGAACGCGTCGAGGAAGTCCTGGCGCCTGACCGGCGAGTGGTACTGCGAGTACCCGATGTGGGTGTCGCCGGTGTGGATCACCCGTGTCATCTGTTCGCGTCTTGGCCGGTGTCCGGCTTAGGGATTCCGGGGCCGGAGCGGAAGTGGTCGGAGTCGCAGTTGCCGCCTTCTTTGACCGCTGCGGCCCGCCGGTACCCTCGGTACGCGGCGAGGGCGTCACGGCCCCGTTCTGCGGTCGCCTCGTCGCCCGCGCGCTCCGCGGCATCGACCGCGTCCGCCAGCCGGTCCAACCCGACGGCGTCGACGAACCCCGCCGCGCGCCGGAGGTCGGCGCGCGCGGCGTCCGCCTCGTCGATCACTGCGGCGTACGGGCGCCTCGCGGTGTCGGTGCGTGTCGCGAGCGCGGCCAGAGCGCGCTTGACGGCGGTAGTCGAGACCACGGGCCCACTGGCGCGGTATCGGATATAAATCGTCGCGGACGGTCGTCTCCGACGCTCAGGTGCCCGGAGTCAGACGCTCAGATGCCCAGCGAGTACAGGCGCTTTCGCGCGTCCGTGAAGGAGAACCGCGAGTCGACGACGCCCTCCTCTTCGAGCCGCGACAGCGCGTAGCGGACGGTCCGGGGCGGGAGCAGCGTCTCCTCGGCCAGTTCGCTCTGGGTCAGCGTGTCGTTGTAATCCAGCACCTTCGCGACCAGCTTCGCGCTCGGGGGGAGGTCGCGAACGGCCGCCCAGCGGTCCGCGGTCCCGTCGTCGGCGGTGACGGCATCGGTCGTGCTCATGCGTGGTCCGATCGTCGTCATGCCGATTAATAATATTTACTATCCATTTTAATTATTTTGAGTTATATCTTGGCGGTCAACGGTATCGATAGTCGCGGGCGCAGACCGCCGTCGCTCGCCGTCTCGCTGGCGGAACGCCCCCATCGTGCCCCCACCCGAAGCCTCTTATCCGCGAGACGCTTTAATAAACACAATGAGCGATACGGTCGACGACGTCGATATGCCCTACGACGAGGGAGCGGCGTCGAAACAAGAGAAAATCGACTCCCTTCAGGAGCGGCTCGACGTCCTCGAGTCCCAAAACGAGGAGATGCGCGACAAGCTCCTCGACGCCAACGCGGAGAACAACAAGTACCAGCAGAAGCTCGAGCGGCTCACCCACGAGAACAAGAAGCTGAAGCAGTCCCCGCTGTTCGTGGCGACGGTGCAGGAGATCACGCCCGACGGCGCCGTGATCAAACAGCACGGGAACAACCAGGAGGCGCTCACGGAGATCACCGACGAGATGCGCGAGAAGCTCGACCCCGACGACCGCGTCGCGGTCAACAACTCCCTGTCCGTGGTCAAGAAGCTGGAGAAGGAGACCGACGTCCGCGCCCGCGTGATGCAGGTCGAACACTCCCCGGACGTCACCTACGCCGACATCGGCGGGCTCGAAGACCAGATGCAGGAGGTCCGGGAGACCGTCGAGATGCCGCTGGAACACCCCGACATGTTCGAGGACGTGGGCATCACGCCCCCGAGCGGCGTCCTGCTGTACGGCCCGCCGGGCACCGGGAAGACGATGCTCGCGAAGGCCGTCGCCAACGAGACGGACGCGACGTTCATCAAGATGGCCGGCTCCGAGCTCGTCCACAAGTTCATCGGCGAGGGTGCCAAGCTGGTCCGGGACCTCTTCGAGGTCGCCCGCGAGAACCAGCCCGCCGTCCTCTTCATCGACGAGATCGACGCCATCGCCTCGAAGCGGACGGACTCGAAGACCTCGGGCGACGCCGAGGTCCAGCGGACGATGATGCAGCTGCTCTCCGAGATGGACGGCTTCNCTCGAAGCGGACGGACTCGAAGACCTCGGGCGACGCCGAGGTCCAGCGGACGATGATGCAGCTGCTCTCCGAGATGGACGGCTTCGACGAGCGCGGCGAGGTCCGCATCATCGCCGCGACCAACCGCTTCGACATGCTCGACCCCGCCATCCTCCGCCCCGGTCGCTTCGACCGCCTCATCGAGGTTCCCAAGCCGGAGACCGAGGGCCGCGAGATCATCTTCCAGATCCACACCCGCAACATGAACCTCGCCGACGGCGTCGACTTCGCCGAGCTGGCCGAGCTGACCCCGGACGCCTCCGGCGCCGACATCAAGGCGATGTGTACCGAGGCCGGGATGTTCGCCATCCGCGACGACCGCACGGAGGTCACGCTCGACGACTTCCTCGAGGCCCACGAGAAGCTCAGCAAAGACGAGGAGACGAGCGCCGACGACTCGCTGGCGTTCGCCTAATCGGGCCGCGCCCCGATTCGGGAGCCGCCGTCGACTCGCTTTTTCCCGCGACCGTCCTCACAGCGCCGCGACCGCGAGGTACGGGACCACGAACACGAGCAGGAACACCAGTCCGACCGCGAGCGCGTAGCCGGCGCCGACGCCGGCGAGCGCGAGCCATCCGTCGTCGAGCGCGTCAGCGACGTTCATGTCGGACGCACCGCGGCTCGGAACTTAAATCCGGGCGCTCGCGTTACCGCGAACGCCTGTCGCGCGCGGCCGCACCGCGTCGGCCCCGGTCACACGTCGCCCGCCATCGCCCGGAACAGCCCGTCTGCGAGGGCGTCGCGGTCGACGGTCTCGGGCTCTCCCTCCCCGGTGGGGTCGACGCTCGGTTGGATCGTCCCGCCGCCCATCCGGGAATGGCCCCCGCCGTTCCCGTTGTCGACGTCGTCTAACACCGCCGCTATCGCGTTGCCCATGTGGACCCGATCGTCGCGCGACCGCCCCGAGAGGTGGACGGTCCCGTCCCGCTCGCCGATCACCACGACGGCGCTGACCCCCTCGAGCTGGATCAGCTCGTCCGCCGCCTGCGGGATCGCGTCGACGTTGTTCACGCCGCCGACGTCGGCGACCCCGAACGACCCCTCGATGCGGCGTCCCGCGATCGCCCGCGCCTTCACCTCCAGCACCTCCGCGTCGACCGCGGGGTTCGCGATGCGGTCGAGCCGGTCCTGGTCGACGCCGGGGTAGAGGTAGGCGGCCGCCGCGAAGTCGGGCTCGCTGGCGCCGACGGTGAGGTGCTTCGTGTCGGCCAAGATCCCGTACAGCAGCCCGGTCGCCGTGTCAGTCGACAGCGTCAGGGCACTCGCCGTCTCGCTCGCGTGCTTGTCGGGGGGCACGGGGACGGCGTCGTTGTCTTGGAAGTACTCGGCGACGACCGACGCGGTCGCGCCGTAGTCGGTCCGCACGTCGGTGAACGACTCGCCGGCGCCGTCTCCCGGGTGGTGGTCGACGACCGCCGTCGGCAACACGCCGTCGGCGCCGGCGAACCCCCGCGGCTCGTTGTGGTCGACCAGGACCACCGACTCCGCCGCGAGGTCGCTCACGTGTTCGATCGGCTCCAGTTCGAGGTCGAGAACGGTCCGGAACGCCCGGTTCTCCTGGTGACGGATCTGGCCGGGGTACTGGACGGTCGCGTCGACGTCCACCTGGGCGGCGAGCGAGGCGACCCCGACCGCGGCCGACATCGCGTCCGGGTCCGGGTTCGGGTGCATCAACACCGTTATCTCGTCTTCGTCGGCCAGCAGTCGGCGGAACCGCACCCCCGGCGTCCGTCGGGACCGCAGCACCACCACTCCGGCCGCGACGGCGATCAGGACGACGAGCGCCACGGCGACGGCGAGCTCGGGATTCTCTCGGGCCATGGCCTCCGCCTGCGAGAACCGGTCGCCGACAGCGCTCATCGCTCGCATGGGTTGTGCCGAATCGCTCCCGACACATGAAGGTTCGTTACCGTTCTGACGGAGTGAAATCGACGGAAAACGGCCGCATTCGGGCAACTACCCACCGAACTGACCGGCCGTCCGGTCGAGGCGTGCTACTCGGTCCGCGCTCGGTACGCACGCACGGCGTCGCGGTACCCCGACCGGAACGTCGGGTGGACGAGCTCGTAGCCGAGTTCGCGGAGCAGCGCGTTCGAACACCGCTTGCTCGTTCGAATCCGGCGCTCGGCGGCCGCGGAGAGGTCGCCGGCCGCGATCCGCTCCTCTTTCGACAGCTTCTCCGGCCGCGGGACGCCGCAGGCGTCGGCGAGCCAGTCGGCGAACGCGTGTTTGTCGACCGGTTCGTCGTCGACGACGAGGACGACGCGGTCCCGTGCGCGGTCCGTCTCCAAGAGGTGTCGGATCGACCCCGCGGCGTCCGCGCGGTGGACCATGTTCAGGTAGCCGGCCGTCACCGGTCCCTCCACGTACCGCTCCAGTCGGTATCGGTCGGGGCCGTACAACCCCGCGAACCGGACGACGGTCCCGTCCACCCCGGCGTCGCCCGCGCGCTCGGTCGCGATCCGCTCGGCCTCGGCGAGGACGCGGGTCTTCTCGGTGGTCGGCTCGACCGGCGTCTCCTCGTCCACCCAGCCGCCGTCGTGGTCGCCGTACACGCCGGTCGAGGAGGTGTACACCAGCCGGTCCGGCGGCGAGGGGCGCGACCCGTACTCGTCGACGACGTTCGCCAGCCCGTCGACGTACACCTCCCGCGCCGCGTCGGCGCCGCGGCCGCCGGAACTGGCCGCGAAGACGACCGCGTCGGCGTCCGGCAGCGCCGAGAGCGACGCCGGGTCGGTCGCGTCCGCGCGGACGGCCTCGACGTCGGGGGCGACGGCGTCGACCGCGTCGAGCCCGGCGTCCGACCGCCGGACGCCAGTCACCGCGTGGCCGCGGGCGTCGAGTTGGCGTGCCAGCGCCAGCCCCACGTAGCCGCAGCCGACGACGACGACCCTCATGGCTTCCGGCGCTCGATGACCGCGAGGATCTCGGCGAGCTGTCCGAGCGTCATCGCGGTCCGTCCTTCCAGTGCCTGCTGGACCTCCTGACCGGTGAGGTCGGCGTCGATCTTCGCGGCGATCGCGTCGACGTCGAGGACGGCGGTCGCCATCCCCATCAGCAGGTGATCGCGCACCTCCGCCACCATCGCGTCGGCGTCGCGGTCCGGGTTCGCCGCCGCGAGGACGGCCGCTCCGTCCGCGAGCGAGAGCGCCGTGACGTCCCCGTCGCGGACGGCGTTCGCGTCCGCCTCGCTCAGTCCGACCTCGTCGACGAGCGGGTCGGCATCGACGCTCGCCGCCGCATCCGACACCATCGCTTCGAAGGCGGCGAGCAACTCCGGCGCCGTCGGCTCATCGGCGTCGACGTGGGGTCCATCGCCGCGACCGTCGACGACCTCGTGGAACATACCGTCACTCGATCGCCGCGTCTCAAAACGCCTGCGGTCGGCGGCCTTCCGACCGTTCGACGCTTCGATCGACGGGTTCCTCACGCCCCCGTACAGTCGTCGCCCTCCCCCGGAGTCGCGCTCAGGGGACCCGGACACGGCCAGCCGGCGGACGTCTCCTCGCGCGTTCCGTCGACGTCGCCGACGCCCGGCGGCCCGGCGGGGACGGCGACGACGACGACCGTCCGCGTCTCGAACGCGACCGGCTCGGTCCTCCCGAGCGCGACCGACTCGCCGTCCACCTCGACGCTGACCGCGCCGGGTTCTCGGACGTACTCGAACGGGCGGTCTGGCGTCCCGACGTTCGCGCGGAGGGCGAACCGGGGGTACTCGCCGCGCACCTCGACGTTCCACGCGTTGACCGTCGCCACCCAGTAGCCGGGGACGGGCGCGACCGGAAGTCCCGCCCCCACGGTCCGAACTGGCTTCGGGACCCGCTCGTCCGGGACCGACGCGACCGCCTTCTGGGCGCGGGATTCGATCTTCGACTCGACCTTCTTCCGGCGAATCGCACGGGACGCGGCCGTCGTCTCGTCGACGAACCGGGCCGGAACGCGGACCGCGTTCCGCCCCGCCTCCTCGCGCGCCTCGACGCGGAGGTGCGCGGCGAGCCCGAGCCGCTCGGCCGACGAAAGGGAGCCGACCCGCGCCGCCTCGCTCGCGACGCGATCCGGATACCCGCCGTCGCCGACCGCGACGGCCCGCTCGCCGAGCGAGTCGTACTCGGCCGCAGTGTTCTCCAACACCGCGTTCCGCTCTTCGCGCGAGAGGTCGGTCCGCGCCGCGAGCCGGTCAGCCAGCGCGTCGTCGACGCGTCGCAGCGAGGCGTCGACCCGGCCGGCGAGCGCGCGTCGGTCGGCGCGCAGGTCGTCGCCGCCACCCGCCGCGAGCGCCTCGTCGGCCGCGAGGAGCGACCGCCCGGCGACGCCGAGACGGACCGTGTCGTCGGTGCCGAGGATTCGGTCGGCGATTCCGCCAGAGACGTCGCTGTACGGGAGGGTGACGTAGTTCACGTTCCGGGTCGCGAGCGGTCGCGTCGTCGTGCCGTCGACGCCCTCGACGCGCTCGCCGTCGACCGCCGTCCGCGGGAGGTACCCGGGTGACCCCTCCGGGGCGAACGTGACGGCGCCGCCCGGCCCCTCGTCGCCGACGCTGTAAGTCCCCGGGTCGCGGGCGGCCTCGCGGCTGGCGATCACCTCGCCGACTGGCGGCCCTCCGAACGCGTCGTTCACGCGTCCGAGAACCCCCTCCGTCGCGGCCTCCCTGTCTTCGGACGCCGATTCGAGCTCCGCGATTACGGCGTCGAGATACGCGACGCGAGCGGCGACGCGCCCCCGGTCGACCGCGCCATCGTACCTCGGCGGGGCGTCGCGGAGCGCGTCCCGGCGGTCGCGCACGGTCGCGGCGAGGTCCCGGTACGGGGTCGACTTCCCGGCCGCGGTGTCCGCCATCGACGCCTCGGTCTCGATCTCGCGGACGCGCTCCGACAGCGACGAAACGTCCCTCGCGATCCGGTCTACGTCCGCGTCCGACCGATCGCCGTACACGACCGTCGACCGCGTCTCGTCGCCCCCTTCGACGGCGTCGCGCGCCAGTCGGTCGACGTCGCCGTCGGTTTGGACGTTCAGGGCCGCCCTCGCGGCCGCAGGCGTGTCCGCGAGGTCCGGCCCGTCGACGTCGCCGCCCTCGGCGGCGCCGAACGTCGCCGTCGGCCTGTCGGGCGCGCCGTCGCGGGGCGCGTACGTCCCGGTCACTGACACGCGGACGCGGTATCGGTCCGTCGCCTCGTCGCTCGTCACGGAGCGGTCGACGCGCACGTTCTGTACCGTCCCGTTCGGCCCCCGCTCGACGACTCGCCGCTCCCACGTCGCGGTCGCCTCGCGCTTGACGAGGACCTCCCGCGTCGCGCCGCCGAAAGACACCGACTCGCCGGCCGACACCGTCGCGCCGTCGGTCCCGGTTCGGAGGTCGCTCCCGCCGACCACGCGGACGCGCTCCGTCCGCGACGCGTCGACCCGTTTCCACGGTTCGTCGAGCAGCGATCGGGGGCGGTCCGGCGTCACGGGGCCGCCGTCGGTCACCCGGGTCGTCTCCGTCTCCGCGGTCGCCTCGACCCGGTGGCTCGCCCGAACGATCGATTCGAGGTCGTCGTGGACGCGCGTTGCGGCCCGGTCGGCCGCGTGCCCGACCTCGACCGACGCGGTCTCGCTCGTCGCGTCCGAACCCGGGTCGAAGGCCGCGTCCTCGCTCGCCGTCGCGTCCCCGATCGAGGCCGAGGTTCCCCCCTCGCTGTCCCCCGCCCCCGTCGGCGTCGGCGCTCCGAGGACGGCGTCCGTCCACGAGGCCTCGTGGACGCCGGTCGGCGACAGCAGATCGGTCACGCCGGTCCGGGCGGCCGCGCGGGCGACGCCGCCGCGCGCGTCGGGGTCGCTGGTCCCGAACACGTCCCGCTGGACGCGGACGATCCCGGCGTTCGTCGACAGCTCGACGTGGCGGTTCGCGACGACGTTCTCGACCGGGGCGCCGGCGTACTGGCCGTACCCCCGGGCCCACGCCATCGCGTAGAGGCTGGCGGTGACCTGTCTGCCGAGTCCGGGCCCCTCGACGGGGCCGCGGTTGAGTCGGCGCTCGAACCGTTCGGTTCGCTCGTGAGCGGCCAGGGTCGGCACGGCGACCGTGACCGTCCGCGACCGCGTGCGGTTCACGACGGTCCGGCCGTCCCGCGTCGCGGTCGTCGCGACGCCCTCGAAGGTGACCCGCGTCGCGGTCCCGTTCGCGGCCGGTTCGACGCCGACCCGCTCGCGCGCCGCGACGAGGTCGTCGGCCGAGTCGACCGCCGGGAGCGAGGCGTTCGCCGTCACGCCGCCGACGTCGCTCTCGACCGCGCGCAGCGCCTCCGCCCCGGCGATAGCGAGCCGGACCCGGAACGCGTCCTCGAAGGCGGACCCCTCGCGGACCGCTTCGGCCCCCGGTTTCGTTCCTTCTGGCCCGCGCGTCACCGGCTCCGCGGCCGCGTCGTGAGCGGCCTCTCGGGCCGCGCTCCTGAGCGCGGCGGTGGCGTCGGCCTCGACCCGCTCGACCGCGCGTTCGACGCGGCGGTCCTCCCCGACCAGTCCCTGCTCGGCCAGCCCCGCGGCGTACGCCGAGCTCGTCACGAGCAACAGCACGCCGACGAGCGCGAAGGGGACTCGCGCCCGCTCGTCGACGGTGAACGTCCGCGAGCGACCCCCGTCCGCGGCCCGACCGCGGCCTCGTTCTCCCACGATCACCACCTCCGGACGACGATCCGAACGACGCCGCCCGACGAGCGGCGCTCGCCCCTTGCGCCGTCGAACCGGTCCGGAACCGGCTGTCGGACCACCGCGACGCCGATGTCGGCGTTTCGCGGCGGTTCGGGGCCGACGGCGACTGCCACTCCGGCATCGCTCGTGTCGTCCGCTCGGTCCCGCCCGCCGCGGCCGTCGACCCCTCCTACCGGGACCGCCTCACCGGCGATCGAGTGCGGAGACGCCGCCGCTCCGCCCCGGGTCCTCGGAGCGCCGGGCGCCCCATGCGATCCGCCGCCTCCCGTGGCGGCGACGGTGTCGTCCGCGTCGCTCTCGCCGCCGCGTCGGACCGTTACGTCGACCCGCGTCCGCGGACCGACTCCCGCGCGGACCGCCTCGACGGCCCCGCGGTCGAACGCCCCGTCCGCGTCACGGACGGCGACGAGCGCGAGCAGCTCCGCGCGGGTCGCGTGGGCGCGCCGAGTGCCGTTCGGCGCGCCCTCGTCGGGGTACGACACGGTCGCGGTCTCGGTGACGAGCCGGTCCGCGGCGTCGGTCGCGGTCGGGCCGTCGGGACCGCCGACGTCGCTCGCGCCGAGCGCGACGACGCTCGCGGAGACGCACAGCAGCAGCACGGTCACGTCGAGGACGGTGCTGGTCACCGCCACACCACCGCCCGGAGGGTCCCGCGCACGTTACGGCCGGGCGCGACGCGGACCGTCACCCGCCGCTCCGCGACCGCGACGGCGTCCGGCGACCGGACCTCCGGCGGTCCCGGTGCGTCCGGGCCCGACGCGGCCAGCCACCGCTCGCCGTCCGCTTCCAGTTCGATCGCGGTCGCGGTCCCCGGCGCCTCGACCCGCCGCATCCGGTTCGGATCGACGACGCCGCCGACGGTGAGCGTCTCCTCGACGCGGTCGAGCGCCGCCCTCGCGGCCGATCGGTCGTCGTCGGGGGCAGCGTCCCCGAACGCGCCGGCGTACAGCCCCAACGCGAGTCCGACGACCACCACTGCGACGAGCGCGGCGGTCGGTTCGACGGCGGCACGGTCGGCGGTCGAGAACGTCGCAGTCGGTCGCTTCGACGCCCCCGTCGCATTCGACTCGTCCCGCCTTGCGGAGTCACGTACCACGTGCGATCACCCCACGAGCGTGACGCGGACGTCGCCGTAGTGGACCCGTCGAACCGTGATCCGCTCCGGTGCGGGCGTCCACGTCGCGTCCGCCGCTCGCGCGCGCTCGGCCGCCGCCGCGAGCGCCGCCGGATCGTCGAACGCGGCGTCCGGGGGAGCGCCGGCGAGGACGCGCCGAAGCCGCGCGTCCGTCGTCGCCGCCGGACTCACCCCCGCCGCCGGCCGGATCACCGGCGTGATCCGCGGGGCGTCGAGCGTCGCCCGCGCCGTCGTCCGATCGTCGCCGAGCGAGACGGAGCCCTCCGCGAGCCGGAGCCGCTCCGCGGCGATCCCGTGTTCGGCTGTCGCCGGGTACTCCCCGTCCGCGACCGAGTCGATCGTGTGCGCCACGCCGTCGGCGTCCGGCGGCGGCGAGGCCGGAAACGATGCGGCCACGCCGACGGCCGCGACGCTCACGACGGCCAGACCGAGCCACGCGTACGTGGCGTCGAGGTGCGTCTCGAACATGGCGCGGCTGGCCGCGGCTTGGTATATAAATGATCGGCGCGGAGGTCGGGTCCGAACGCGACCTCGTTCACCCGCCGGCCGACTCAAAACAGGAGTCCGGCGCCGGCGAACGCGACGAGGAACGTCGCGGTGGCCGTCGGCAGCGCGATGCCGATCCGGTACGCCACCAACGTCCGGTCGAACCCCCGCTCCAGGCCGGTCGCAAGCCCGGTGAGGAGCGCGGCGAGCAGCAGCACGTACGTCCCGACGATCCGTCCGAGGACCGGCACCGAGAGGGTCCCCGCACCGCCGCTCGCCTCCGCCGCGCCGCTCCCGCCGGCCGCACCGCCGGCGCCGGCGGTCGCTCCGCCTCCGGCGCTCAGCCCGCCGCCGCCGAGCGCGTCGGCCCCCGCGGCCGCCCCGGTGCCGAGACTGCCGACGTCGACCGCGTCGATCCCCGTCGCGAGCGCGACGGTCGCCCCGCCGACGAGCGGCGCGAACACCGCGGCGGTGTTCGAGAGCGTCCCCGTGACGGTCGCCAGTTGGCGGCGCGCGTCGCGTTCGAGATCGCGCAGGGACTCCAGTTGGTCCGCGAGCTCCAGCAGGACGTCGCCGGCCGGCCGCCCTTCGCGCGCGGCGACGGCGAGGAGCGCGATCGCGCCCCGGAGCCGGGGCGACGGGACGGCGGCCGCCGGCCCGCCCTGTCCGAGGAACGCCTCGCGGACGCCGACCCGCAGCGTGTCGCTCCGCCGTCCGGCGCGCTCGAACAGCTCGCCGGTCGCGCCGTCCAGCCGCTCGCCGGCGTTCGCGACCGCGGTCTCGACCGCGACGCCCTCCGCCACGTCGCCGCCGATCACGGTCATCGCGTCCGGGAGCCCTCGCTCGACGTCGCGCACGTCCGACAACACGGCCCGACGGGGTCTCGCGACGACGAACAGCGCGCTCCCGACGCCGACGCCGACCCCCGCGACCGGCCACGCCCACGGCGCGACGGCCCGCGCGGCGACGACGGCCGCCGCCGCCCCGAGTGCGCACCCGACGAGGAGGGCGTGGCCGCGTCGCTCCGGCACGTCCGGGTGGTCACCGTTGATTTCCGGCGGCGGGAACGCGACTGGGCGGCGAAAGAGCAGCCACGCCGAGGCGGCCAGCAGTCCGGCGGGAAGCGCGACGAGGTACAGGCCGGCGACGAGGCCGGGGCCGATCGCGACGCCGGCGGCGGCGCCCGCGGGAAGCAGCGCGATGAGCGCCAGCGGGAGCAGCACGCCGAACGCGTACAGCGCGGAGACCGGCCCGCGGACCGCGCCGACGAACGACGCGAGTCGGTCGGTCGTCCCCGAGAGCGTCGCGTCGAGTGCGCGGTCCAGACACCGGCCGCGGCGTTCCGGCGGCGCGGTCGCCGCCGTCCGGACGAGCGCCGCGGCGCGGTCGATCGCCGGGAACCAGGGGCGCCACTCGCGGGCGAAGGCCCGAAGTCCGCTCGTCGGGCCGTCCGCGCACCCACGCTCGTGGCGGGCGAGCGCCGCGGCCAGCGGCCCGTCCCCCGTCCGCCCGGCGAACCGAACCGCCCGCTCGGTCGAGGGGTCGAGCCGCATCCGCAACACGAGCCGCCCGACGAGCCCCGGCGCCGCGCCGAGCGCCCGCGTCCGCCGAAGCGACGCGAGCCACACCGGCGCCCGGTGGACGGCGTGAACCCCGCCGACGAAGGCGGCCAGCCCCGCCGGTGCGGCGGCGACCGCGCCGGCGAGGAGCGCCGCGACGGCGGTGACGACCGCGCCCGCGACGGCGCCGACCCGATACCCCACGGTCACGATCCGCTCGGCGGAGGCGTCCCATCCGAGGAACGCGACCGCCCGGCGCAGCTCCTCCGAAGCGGCCGAGTCGTCGTCCCCGGCGGATCGGAGGGTCCCGTCGGACGCTGTCGACCGGTGCCCCGTCATCGGTCGCCTCCGGCGTACCGCGTCGGCGCGATCCGTCCCGTTCGAACCGCGTCCCGGACTCGGTCGCTCCGCCGGTCGACGGCCGCTCGAACCGCCGCGTACGATTCGCTCGATCCCGCGAGGTCCTCGATCAGTCGGCTCTCGCCGCGGTCGATCCGGCCCGTCGCGACGAGTCCCTGCTCGGTCCGCTCGAAGAGCGGATCGAAGCTCACCCCGTCGCCCTGGTCGACGACCTCGACGATCGACTCGACGCGGTGGTCGTCGAGGACCGCGATCAGGTCGGTCGCGGCGAACGACGAGCGGGCGACCCCGAGATCGGTGACGACGCGCTCCTCGACGGCCGCCGGGTCCTCGCCGTGGATCGTTCCGAGAACCGTCTCGCCGGCGGCCCCGACGCGCATCGCCTCGTACAGCGCCCGCGCCTCCTCGCCGCGCACCTCGCCGACGCTTATGGCGCCGCCGCCCATGCGGAGCGCGGTCCGCACGGCGTCCGCGGGCGCGAGTTCGGCGCCGTCTCCGACGCGGAGTCGCTGGGCGTCCCGCCCGGCGTCGGCGAGCGCGTCCACCGGGAGCTCCGGCGTGTCCTCGATGACGATCGCCCGGGTTTCGGCGGGCAGTTCCCACAGCAGCGCCCCGAGCGCGGTCGTCTTGCCGGCCGCCCGGCCGCCCGCGACCAGTCCGGTCACGCCGCGCTCGACGGCGACCGACAACAGCCCCGCCGCCGCGGGCGTGAGGGTGTCGACGGACACAAGTCGAGCGAGCGTCCACGCCTCCGGATCGCCGCGCCGGAACGTGAACGAGAGGCCGTCGCTCGCCGGCGCCGTGGCGGCGGCGACCCTGACGCGACCGGTCTCGGATTCGATCGTCGCGTCCAGCGTCGGCGTCGCCCGCGAGAACGCCCGTCCGCTCTCTCGCCGAAGCCGCGACGCGAGCGTGGCGGCGCCCTCCGGCGGGAGCCGCACGTTCGTCCGGCACCGCTCGCCGTCGAGGACCACGCGGAGCGGGTTCTCCGCGACCGGCGCCGTCACCGTCGCGTCGCTCACCCGGTCGTCCGCGAAGACGTGTTCGAACGCGCCGTAGCCGTGGGTGTGTCGCCGCAGGACCTCGGTCAGGTCCGCGACCGGGTCGTCGTCGTCCGCCACGGCCCGCACCGCACGCCCGGGCGCCCTGTCGCCGCCGCGGGGGTCGTCGAGCAGCCGGTCGCGCGCGGCGGCCAGCGTCGCCACGCTCTCGGCGCCTAGGTCGGCGCTCGGCGGCGTGAGGTGGTACGTCCTGAGGGAGCCGTCGCCCTCGTAGAGCCGGACCGTCGCCCCGGTCGAGACCGTCCAGCGGTCGACCAGCGTCGCGCCCGGCGGGGGAGCGGCCGCGACGCGCGCGGTGGCGGCCGTCGGCCCGACGTGCGCCCGCAGGCGCTCGTTCAGGTCGCGATCGCTCTCCGCTTCGTCCGCGTCTCCGACGAGCTCCTCGGCGGCCGACAGCAGTCCCGTCTCGCTTGCGATCCGCTTCGCGGGACCCGCGCGTCCGGCCGCTTCCGCCGCCGCGCCGAGCGGGTCGCGGGCGACTCGCTCGGCGAGCCGCTCCTCGTGGAACTCGATCCGCTCGCGGAACCGTCCCGCGGCGATGAGAATCTCGGCTGCGCGGTCGGCGTAGGAGCGCTCTCGCCCGCGGTGTCGAGTCCTGATCACGTCCGCGTCCCGGTCGGTGAGCGTCGTGATAACGGTCGCGAGGCAGTCCGGGCTCGCGGCGAGGTCGCCGCGTCCGGGGCAGCCGTCGGCGTCGACGTCGAGGACGACCCGGTCCTCGACGCCCGTCCCCACGGGCTCGCGGAACGTCGGTTCGCATCGACACCCGCCGGCGTCGACGTCGACCCACGGGAGCCGTCGGAGCGGCGTCTCGCCGTCGTCGCCGGCGATCCGCTCGCTGAGACCGAGGTTCATGGCGGGCGTGGCCGCGGTTCGGTATATAAATGATCGCTCGAACGTCCGCCCGCTTGAACCCGGTCGATCGGATCTATCCGACGCGACGGATCCGGACCGTCGGACCCCCGTCGTCGACGTACCGGACCCGGATCCGGTTCGTTCCGCCCGGCCGGAGTTCGATCGCTCCGCCGGCGAGGTCGACGGCCGTCTCCGCGGGCCCGGTGCCGACGCGGAGCGTGCGCTCCGGCCGATCGTCGATCCGATACGCGAGCGCGAGGCCGCCCGGTCGGTCCGGCGACTCGACGAGCGCGACGCGATCGACGTCCGCCGCGGCGAACCCGGTCGGAACCCGGAGGAGCACCGTCGTCTGCGCCGCCATCGCGGGGTCGCTCACCGGGGTCGACCCGGCGACGACGCCGCCGATCGCCCGCTCCAGTCGGTCCGCCTCCGCGCCGATCCGCTCACCCGTCGTCGCGGTCCGGGCCGTCTCGACCGCGGGCATCGACGCCGCCAGCAGCGCGACCGCCACGAGGACGGTGAGGACCACGCGGATCACGGCGCGCTCACAGTGACTCCCGGAGCCGGTCCAGCGCGTCCGTCGCCCACGCGCCGTCGTCGCCGCCTCCGCCCTCCTCGGCGCTCTCGCTGTCGCCGGTACGCTGTCCGGACGTCGGCCGATCGTCCGGCAGGGCGGCGTCGAGGGCGCTCTCCGACGGAACCGCATCGTCGGGGCCATCCCGGTCCCTCGCGCCTCGATCTGGCGCGCCGCTCCCGCCGTCTCGCTCGGTCTCGCCGCTGGCGGCTCGACCGGCCCCGTCGCTGGCGCCCCGGCCGGCCCCGTTGCCGCCGCGGTCTCGCCCGCTCTCCCGTCCGGCCTCCGTCGCCCGCGCGAGCGCCAGATCGGCCCGTCGCTCGACCTCGCGGTTGACGGCCCTGACCGCCCCCGCGTAGCCGCGGATCGCCTGCGTCGCTGCCTCGAGCTCCGCGACGCGCTCCTCGAGGTCGTCGAGCCGCGATTCGAGCCGCTCGCGCTCGGCGGTCGCCTCCGCCCCCGCGGCGGCGTCCGCCGGGCGCGCGTCGCTCCCGGTCACCGCGCGCTCGACGGCGCTGAGGCGGGCCTCGATCCGGTCGTCCGCTTCGCTCGTGTCGGTCGTCGCCTCGTTCGCTCCGGTCGTCGCCTCGTTTGCCGCCGCCGTCCGCGTCGCCTCCGTTCCCGCGCTCGGCGGCTCCGGGTTCGGCGGCTCCACGCTCGGCGGCTCCGCACCCCGCGTGTTGTCGCTCATGCGCGCCGTTGCCCGCGGCTCCACTCTTAAACCTCGGGGAAAGGGTATTGTCGCGGGGAGTGATACGTCCTCGCATGAAAGCAGTCCTCCTCGGCGTCGGACAGGCGGGCGGCAAGCTGACGACCGCCATCGCGGAGTTCGACGCCGACGCCGGCTACGGCGCGGTCCTCGACGCGCTCGCCGTCAACACGGCCGCGGCCGACCTCGACCCGCTCCCGCTCGAAACGGTCCTCGTCGGGCAGTCGCGCGTTAACGGCCACGGCGTCGGCGGCGACAACGAACTGGGCGCGGAAGTGATGGACGAGGACGCGGTCGAGGTGCTCGACGCGCTCGCGCCGAAGGTCACCGCGGAGGCCGAGGCCGTGTTCGTCGTCGCGGGCCTCGGCGGCGGAACTGGCTCCGGCGGCGCGCCGGTCCTCGTCCGCGAGCTGAACCGGGTGTACGACGTGCCCGTCTACGCGATCGGAATCTTACCGGGTCGCGACGAGGGCACGATGTACCAGGTGAACGCCGGGCGGTCGCTGAAGACCCTGGTCCGCGAGGCGGACGCGACGATCCTGCTGGACAACGACGCGTGGCGCTCTTCGGGGGAATCCATGGAGGGCGGCTACGAGGCGATCAACGCCTCGATGGCGAAGCGGATCGGCCTCATCTTGGCCGCCGGCGAGGCGGTCGAGGGCGTCGGCGAGTCCGTCGTCGACACGAGCGAGGTGATCAACACGCTCCGCGCGGGCGGGATGGCCGCGGTCGGGTTCGCCTCCGCGCCCGCGGCCGAGGACCCGCAGGAGAACGTCACCACGGTGACGAGCGCGGTCCGCAGCGCGGTGATGACGGGCCTCTCGCTGCCGAGCGCCACCGACGCCGACGCCGCCCTCGTCGCGGTCGCCGGCGACCCGGACCGGATCTCGCGGAAGGGCGCGGAGAAGGCCCGGAAGTGGCTCCAAGAGGAGACAGGCTCGATGCAGGTCCGCGGCGGCGACTTCCCGCTCGACTCCGACCGGATCGCCGCCTTGGTCCTCCTCGCGGGCGTCGAGCGCTCACAGCGCGTCGAGGCGTTCTTGGAGCGCGCCAGGCAGGCGGTCCGCGACGAGCGCGAGGAGAAGCCCGACCCGGCGGCCGCGTTCGAGAACGACGAGATCGACGACCTGCTCTGAGCGCGCTCCGCCGTCCGGAACCGGGCGACGCGCCCGGCCGACGGGACAGGTTCCGCACCTTTTTGTTCTCGCCCGGTGGAGTCTCGCCCGATGACCAACCCGTGGGACGACTGGGACCACGTGCTGAAGGTCGACCCCGACAAGGACCTCCGGCCGGGCGAGACCTTCGAGGACGTCTGCCGGACCGGGACGGACGCGATCGAGATCGGCGGCACCCTCGACGTCACCGCGGAGAAGATGACGCGCGTCGTCGACGCGGCCGCGGAGTACGACGTGCCGCTGTACCAGGAACCGTCGAACCCCGGGGTCGTGATCGACTCCCCGGCGCTCGACGGCTACCTGATCCCCACCGTGTTCAACGCGGGCGGCCCCTTCTGGATCACGGGCGCGCACAAGGAGTGGGTCCGCATCGACGACCTCGACTGGAGCCGGACCCACACCGAGGCGTACATCGTGCTGAACCCCGAGGCGTCGGTCGCTCAGCTGACGGAGGCCGACTGCGACCTCGCCGCGGACGACGTGGGGGCGTACGCGAAGATCGCGGAGCGCATGTTCGGCCAGGAGATCGTCTACGTCGAGTACTCGGGCACCTTCGGCGACACGGAGAAGGTCGCGGCCGCCCACGACGCCTTGGACGACGCGACCCTCTTCTACGGCGGCGGCATCCACGACTACGAGTCGGCCAACGAGATGGCCGCCCACAGCGACGTGATCGTCGTCGGCGACCTGCTCCACGACGAGGGCGTCGACGCCGTCCGCGAGACGGTGAAGGGCGCGAAGGACGCGCACGACGACTGACCACCTTTTTGTCGTCGGGTTCCCCCGCTCACTTCGTTCGCTCCGGGAACCGCTCGTTTCGCTCGCGGATGCTCTCTACGGGGAAGGCAGTGGATCTGCTGGACTGAGCGAGCCACCAATACGGTCGGCGCGTGCCTCCGAGCGCCCATCGGGCGCGAAGAGCACGCGCGAGGGAGTCGGCCGGTCGGAGCGAAGCGGAGACCGGCCGGCGAGACTGGGAGGCGTGAGGTGCGGTTGCCGTGCGGTTGTGGGTGGGACTCAAAGGGGCAGCCGCGAGGACGAAGCACGGCGACGTACGGACCGCAGCGAAGGAGCGGTAGCGACTGAGCGAGGACCGCAACGAGCCGCGCGAGTCCTCACGGCTGGGGCTTTGGAGATCGATTCGGCGCCGACACCAGGTTATAAACAAGCGGCTGGGACGTTGGCAGAGTCCACCGCAGTCTCGTCTCCGGAGCTACACGATCCAACTGCTCGGGAGTTCGGACTACCGTCTTGCCGTATCTCTTCTCAGACGTATCCGTCCAGCATGTTCTCGACGTACTTCGCGATCACGTCGACCTCCAGGTGGACCGGGTCGCCGACCGACTTCTCCGAGAGCGTGGTGAGGTCGTAGGTGGTCGGGATGATCGCGACGTCGAACTCCCCGTCGCGCTTCTCGGCGACCGTCAGCGAGATCCCGTCGAGCGTCACGGAGCCCTTGTCGACGAGGTAGTCGCCGTGGCCCTCGGGGATCTCGAAGGTGAACCGCCAGTCCTCGCCGACGCGCTCGATACCGGTCACCTCCGCGACGGTGTCGACGTGGCCCTGGACGACGTGGCCGTCGAACCGGCCGTCGGCTGGCATCGCGCGCTCGACGTTGACCGCGTCGCCCTCGCGGACCCCACCGAGGTACGTCTTCGCGACCGTCTCGCTCGCGAGGAACACCTCGAACCAGTCGCCGCCGTCGCTGTCGTCGTCGCCCGCGTCGCTCGACTCTCCGTACTCCTCGACGGTCAGGCAGACGCCGCTCACGCTGATCGACTGCCCGTGGTGGAGGTCGTCGAACCCGTCGACGCCGATCCGAAGCCGGAGTCCGTCGTCCGTCTCGGTCCGATCGCGGACCGCGCCGGTGCCCTCGACGATGCCGGTGAACATACCGGAACTGGGGGCGGGCGACGGTTATCGGTTCTGGGTCGACCCGGTCGGAACGCCCGTCCCGTCGCGCGCCGCGTTCCTTTTGCCCCCCGGGGATCAACGGAACCGCAATGCGACTCGGACTGCTGGACATGATCGGGCTGGCGGCCTCGCTCGTCTTCGCGCTGCCGCTCGCGAACTACGCCGTCATCCGGCTGGTCGCCGGCGAGGTCGCGCTCGGCGCCGGGCTGCTGGTCGTCGCCGTCGCGATGGTCGTCCTCCCGCAGTACTTCCTCGACCCGGCTCGGATCGCCCGCAGGCTCCTCTCGGGACTGTTGCCCAGCCAGCTCAGGGGCGGCTCGGCCGACGCCGGTTCGGAGGACGAGACCGAGGCGTCCGAGTCGGCGGACGCCGCGGTCGACGGGAGCGACGCCGGGAGCCGGTAGGTCGGCTCCTCAGCGCGCGTCCGGCCGCTTCTCCGGCACGATACCGAACGGGTACTCCGCCAGTATCTCGTACCCCTCGTCGGTGACGACGATTAGGTCCTCCAGCCTGACGCCGCCGATTTCGGGGTCGTAGACGCCGGGCTCGACGGTCACCACGTGGCCCGGTCGGAGCTCGCCCGCGCCCGACAGCGACGGCCCCTCGTGGAGGCTCACCCCGACGCCGTGGCCGGTGCCGTGGGTGAAGCCGGCCTCACCCTCGCCCGCGTTCGGGTCGAAGCCGTACGCGGCCAGCTCCGCGGCCGCCTCGCCGTGGACCGTCTTCGCCGGGACGCCCGGTTCGATCTCGTCGAGCGCGGCCTCGCGGGCGGCCTCGACCGCGACGTACGCGCGGCGCTCCCAGCCGCCGTCGCCGTCGACGACGAACGTCCGCGTCACGTCGCCGTAGTACCCGTCCGGGCCGCGCGGTGAGATGTCCAGCAGCACCGTCTCGCCGGGCCGGATCGGGTCGTCGCCGACGTAGTGGAGGTCGGCCGCGGAGGGGCCGGCGCCGATAACCGTGTTGCCGGCGTCGCGGACCCCGCGAGCGGCGAGGACCTGATTCACCTCGCGGCGGAGCCGCTCGGTCGTGAGGGGCTCGTCCGCCCAGCGGAGTGGGGGGCGGCGGTCGTCGCCGGAGCGCTCGTCCGCTTCGCGCTCGTCTTCCCCCGCTCCGACGACCGCGCTCTCGGCGAGGACTGCCTCGGCGCGGGCCATCCCGGCGACCGCGGCGCGCTGGACACGTCGGAGCCGGTCGACCTCCGCCGGCGTCTTGCGCGTCCGAGCGTCGGTGACCGCGTCCGTCGACGCCAGGTCGTTGCCCGCTCGTTCGAGGTACACCGCGGCGTCGTGAGGAATTGAAGCGGGCGCGAGGACGGTCGGACCGTCGCCCTCGGCCGCGGCGCTCGCGCCGTCGACGAGGTCGTCCACGACCGCGGCCGCGCGCTCGCCGGCGTGGTCGCCGACGCTCTCGGTCCGGACCTCGCGAGCGACCCCGTCGTGGAATCCAGTGTCGGCGTCCTCCGTCGGATCTGCGGCCGCGTCGCGAGCGGGCGCGACGAACTCCCGCTCCGCCTGCTCGCGGAACAGCGCCGGGGCGCAGAGGACGGCGCGCCCGACGGGCTCGTCGGGAACGACGACCAGCGCGTACGGGCGGTCGGGTCCGGAAAAGCGCGTGAGGTAGCGCAGGTCGTCGTCGAAGCGATCGCCGACGGCGACGAACGCGGCCGCGTCCGCCTCGCGGACCGCCTCGACGATCGGACGGAGGTCGGTCCGGAGGGGGCGGCGGCCCTCCTCGGCGGCTTCCGGCGTCGCGTCGTCTCCGCTCACGGCTCCGGTTCGGGCACGGCCAGCTCCGCTTGGACCTCCTCGACGAGCTCCTGGGCCGGCTCGTCGCGGAGCTCGTTGAACAGGAGGACGCTGATCGGGAGCGTCGGCGCGCCGCTGATGAGGCTCTCCATGATCACGAGCCGCTCGCGGGCGCGGGACATCCCGACGTAGAAGACGCGGCGCTCGTTGTCGGTGAGCACCGGGACGGGGCTCGTCGCCTTCGTGAACTCCTCGACGCCGTCGACGTCGGTCGGGTCGTCGATGGAGGCCGCCATCTGCTCGACCACCTTCTCCGTGAGGTCCGTCGCCACGAACACGTGGTCGGCCTCGCGGCCCTTCGCGGAGTGGATGGTGCCGACGCGGACGCGGGTCGGGTCGGCGCCCTGATACTCCCCCTCGAAGTACGCGCCCATCGACTTGCGCTGGAAGCTCGTCACCTTCCGGACCATGTCGTCCGCGCTGGCGGTGTCCGGCATGAAGGGGATGTACTCGCTCAGCGTGTCGGCCGCGACGTCGATGTCGGCGACGTCGTCGGTGTCGGCCGCCTCCTCGCGGTCGTCGAGGTAGTCGTAGAACTCCTCGCGGTCGTGGGTGCCGAACGCCGACTCCTGGAGCATGTCGGCCAGCCGGCGCGCCTCCAGGCCGGTGACGGGCTCGTCGGCCTCGGCCTTCTCGATGGCGCTCACGTAGTCTTGGACCCGGTCGGTCCACATCCGCCCGTCGGTGAGCATCGTGAACGGGATGCCGTGGTCGATGAACTCGTCGATGAAGTCGAACATCTGGTAGCGCGCCCGGAACAGGCACATAATGTCGCCCTCGTCGTCCTCGACGGTGTAGCGGACGTTCCGGACGAGCTCGATCATCGAGGGCGACTCGATCGCCTCGACGGTGCCGCCCTCCGTGCGCGGGTGGAGGTCCTTCTCCTGGCGCTTGTCGATGTGCCGGATCTCGGCGTTGACGACGTTGAGGATCTCCGAGGGGAGCCGGTAGGAGTTCGGGAGGACCACGTCCTCGTCGACGTCGGTGTCGAGGAGGAGGTCGGGGTCGGCGCCCTGCCACGCGTAGACGACCTGGTCGTCGTCGCCGGCGATGAGCACCTTCTCCATGTGCGGGCGCCACTCCTCGAAGACGTTGTACTGGAGCGTCGTGATGTCCTGGAACTCGTCGATGATCAGGTAGTCGACGCTGGGGACGAGCGAGCGCTGCGCGACGCGTTCGAGCATGTCCGCGAAGCCGACGAGGTCGTTGTCGCCCTTGTACGCCCGCCACGCGCGGATCGTCTCGGGGATGTCGATCCGGTCGTCGTCGGAGGGCCACGTCGGGGTGTACTTGTTCCCCTGCTGGGCGTTGGGGTCCTCCTCGGGCGGGAGGCGGACCTCCTCGACGTTCCACTGGAACGGGACGTCGTACCAGTCGGCAACGTCGCGCTCGGTGCGCTGGAGCCACTGCGAGGTGGCGATGATCTTGTTGCCGATGGTCGTCGAGCGCGCGGTCCGGCGGCCGGCGCCGCCGTGCTGGTCCTCGAACTCGATGCCGTACTCCTCGCAGAACGCCTCCTTGTCGTCGTCGCCGACCACGTCGCCCCGAGAGAGGTCGAGCAGCTCGTACGCCTTCGCGTGCATCGTGCTCACGTTCCCCTGGAGGCTGCGCGGCGAGATGTCGAGCCGCTCGGCGAGCCGCTCGCGGATCTCCGCCGCGGCCGCGCGCGTGTACGAGACGACGAGCACGTCGCGAACCTCGGCGTCCTCGTCTTCGAGGATCTCCTCGACGCGGTCCAGGAGCGCGGTCGTCTTCCCGCTCCCGGGCCCCCCGAACAGCCGAGTCACCGTGGTATCAGTCATTATTATCCCCAGATTCCGGCTCTCCTTAAACGCCGTGGCTCGACGATCGTCGACTCCGGGCACCGGTCCGCGGCGCTTGGACCGCCCGAGTCCCGGTTCGGCCCCCGTCGGCCCGGCGTTTCATCTCTCGGTCGGCTCGTCAGCTGCTCCGCGTCGCGCGCGCTTCGCGGACGTCGGCGCCGTCGCGGACCATGTCCTCGCAGGCCGGACAGACGCGGGGCCGATCGACCTCGTTCGGCGTGAACACCCGAACGTAATCTGTCGTGACGAACGAACCGCAGTTCTGACAGGTCGGCATGGTAGTCCCTATCGAGTAATTCCACATAATACTACCGGGGAGTATGACGGAAAGAAAATTCGCGGAACCCGGCGTCGCCCCGCGCGTCAGTTCGGCCGCCAGTCGCAGACGGAACACCGCGCGGATCCTTCCTCGTGGAGCGCACCGCACTCGGGACATTGGAGCTTGTTATAGGATCGCTCCCAGCGTACGATCTCTGTCTCGTGGCCGTGGTCGGACAGGAACTCGTCGAACACGTCGTCGTCCGAGCTGGGTGCACTACTGGACATGCGTGACATGGTATGCCACACCAGCATATATATCTTTCTGCCGTTCTCGTCGCTGCGAATTACGAGAACGAGTGATCAGTTCCCGAGAGAAAACAGTTCGGTACGGAACTTCTCGACGAGCCGCTCGCCGGAGAGCGAACTCCCGCCTCCGCTTACCACGGCTCGTTTTTGACGCCGAGCGCGTACGCGCCGACGTTCGTGACGACGTGGAGGACGGGCGTCATCACGAGGACGACCGCGAGGACGCGCGGCGTGAACACCGCGAGCGCCCAGTCGGCGTCGACGAGGAAGACGAGCCCCAGCGCACCGACGACGAAGTCGAGCTGGTCGAGCCCGGGGAACGCGGCGCCGCGCTCGCGCCCGGACCGCCGCTTGAGGAACGAGGCGCCGATGTCGCCGCACATCGCGCCGAACGCGAGCGCGAACGCCGCCGGGAGCGCGAACGTCGGCAGCTCGGCGCCCAGCGCGGCGCTCGCGGGGTCGTTGAGGCGGTTGAGCGCGAGCGCGAGCAGCACGCCGACCAGGGTCCCCACCGCGGTGCCGCGCCACGTCTTCCCGTCGCCGAGCAGCCGCGCGCCGCGCCACTCGCGGCCGCCGTCGATGGGGCGCCCCCCGCCGGCCAACACCGCGGCGTTGTTCGGGACGTACGCCGGGAGCATCGCCCAGAACGCGGTCGCGACAAGTGTTCCGATCATGTCTCCACGGGCGACGCGCGGCGTGTTATAAAGCTCGGATCCGGCTCCCGGTCACGGCCGCCGGGTCGGCAAAGGTAAAGTTCGCTCCGTCCGGAAGTCATCGTATGATCCCCCCCATCGCCCGGCGGTTCGTCGCCGGCGAGAGCGTCCCGGCGGCCCTCGACCACGCCCGCGCCGCGAACGAGGGCGGCGTCGCGGTCATCCTGAACCTGCTCGGCGAGCACTACGACGACGCCGCGGACGCCCGCGCGGACACCGACGCCTACCTCGGGCTGCTCGACGACATCGCCGACAGCGGCCTCGACGCCTGCGTCTCGGTGAAGCCCTCCCAGATCGGGATGGACGTCTCGGCGGACCTGTTCGAGGAGCACTACCGCGAGATCGTCGCGCGCGCCGACGAGCTCGACGCGTTCGTCTGGTGCGACATGGAGGACGCAGACACCACCGACGCCACCCTCGACGCCTTCGAGTCGATCGCCGCCGACTACCCGTGGAGCGTCGGCCAGTGTATCCAGTCGAACCTCAAGCGGACCGCCGACGACCTCGACCGTCTCGTCGACGTTCCCGGCAAGATCCGGCTCGTGAAGGGCGCCTACGACGAGCCGTCGTCGATCGCGTACACGGACAAGGCGCGCGTCGACGAGGCGTACCGCGACGACCTCCGATCCCTCTTCGAGCGGCGGGACCGAGGGATCGCGGTCGGCAGCCACGACCCCGAGATGATCTCGCTTTCGGACCGGCTCGCGCGCGAGCACGGCGCCGACTACGAGATCCAGATGCTGATGGGGGTCCGCGAGGACGCCCAGCGCGACCTCGCCGCGCAGGGGGTCGACGTACACCAGTACGCGCCGTACGGCGACAAGTGGCTCTCGTACTTCTACCGTCGCGTTCGCGAGCGCAAGGAGAACCTGACGTTCGCGGCCCGGGCGGTGTTGGGGCAGTAGGCGGGGTACTCTCGACCCCGGTGACCGCGCGCCGTCGGCGCGTAGAAGCCCCTTTAAGGATTGCCGACACATACCAACGCGATAGATGTCCACGTGGAAACGCGACTTCGCCAGCGGCCTCATCGTGCTGGCGCCGCTCCTCGTTTTACTGCTCGTCCTCCGCTGGATCTACCAGTACATCGCGTCGATCCCGCTGATCGAGGGGCTCCAGCCCGAGGTCATCCCGGCGCCGCTGGAGCCCGTCTCTCGGGTGGTGATCGCGTTCGCGGTGTTCGCGACCGTCGTCCTCGCGGTCGGGTACTTCATGCGGACCACGGTCGGCCGCTTGGCGGAGTCGGCGGTGGACGACGCGATAAACCGGATCCCGGCGCTGCGGGTGGTGTACAACGCCTCGAAGCTCGCGATCGAGACGGCGATCTCCGGCACCGACGAACTGCAGAGCCCGGTGTACATCGAGACGTGGCCCGGTATCCGGATGACCGCGTTCCGGACGGGGAAGAAGACCCGCGACGGGAAGATCGTCCTGTTCATGCCGACCGCCCCGAACATCACCACCGGCTTCGTTATCGAGGTCGAGCCGGAGCGGATCGAGGAGACCGGCGAGACCGTCGAAGAGGGGATGACGCGGGTCCTCTCGGCCGGGTTCGCGGAGTCGGCCCACCAGGTCCCCGTCCACGAGGAGAGCCCGGGCGAGGGCGACGGCGCGGACACCGCCGACGGGTTCGGACACGTCCGGACCGACGGGACCCCCGGCGACGGGGAGGGGTCGGCGGCCGAGGGACGAGGGTCGGCGAGTAGCGGTTCGGGGAAGTAGCGGTTCGAGTGACCGACGGTTCGGGAAAAACTAACCCTGCGAAACGCGGATGAGGCGGGTTACAGGTACGTGAACCACTCGTCGTGGTCGTCCGTCCGCCGCTCGACCAGGTCGAAGAAGGCGCTCTGGAGCTCCTCGGTCACCGGCCCGCGGGTGCCCGCGCCGATCTCGGTGTCGTCGACCGAGCGGATCGGGGTGACCTCGGCGGCGGAGCCGGTGAAGAACAGCTCGTCGGCGGTGTACAGCTGGCCGCGCGAGATGACGGCCTCGTCGTGGACCTCGTAGCCGCGCTCCTCGGCGAGGGCGATCACGGTGTCGCGGGTGATCCCCTCGAGGATGGACTGGGCGGGCCCCGTGGTGTAGATCTCGCCGTCGTTGACCATGAAGATGTTCTCGCCCGGCCCCTCCGCGACGTTCCCCTCCTTGTTGAGGACGATGGCCTCGACGTAGCCGTTCCGGCGCGCCTCCTCGCCCGCCAGCATGGAGTTGACGTAGAGGCCGGTGGTCTTCACGTTCGTCGGCACCTGCGAGGAGGCGTGCTTCCGCCACGAGGAGACCATCACGTCGACGCCCTCTTCGAGGGCCTCCTCGCCGAGGTACGCGCCCCACGGCCACGCGGCGAGGACGAGGTCGGTCGGGCAGTCCTTCGGCGAGACGCCCAGCGAGTCGTAGCCGTAGTAGGCGATCGGCCGGACGTACGCGGAGTCGAGGTCCTGCCGGTCGAGGAGTTCGAGGGTGGCCTCGGTGATCTCCTCCCGGGAGTGCTCGATCTCCATGTCGTACATCTTCGCGGAGTCGAACAGCCGGTCGAGGTGCTCCTCCCACCGGAAGATCGCCGGCCCCTGCTCGGTGTCGTAACAGCGGACGCCCTCGAACACGCCGCTCCCGTAGTGGAGCGCGTGGGTCAGAACGTGGGTCGTCGCGTCCTCCCAGTCGAGGAACTCCCCGTTCTTCCAGATCGTGTCGACGTCCATCTCATCGAATCCCATAGTGCGTGGTTGCGGCCGGCGGGCTTAAAACTGTGACAACCGGTCGGGGTTGTCGCGACGGATCGAGTTCTGATCCCTCTGACGAAGCAACGATAACCGCTTACAAAGCTCAGCCGCTCGGCGATACGTGATCGACGATTCCGCGGTGAACACCTCCAAAGCCCCAGCCGGGAGGACTCGCGCGACTCGTTGCGCTCCTCAGTCAGTCGCTACCGCTCCTTCCTTGCGGTGCTTACGTCGTCGNTCCAAAGCCCCAGCCGGGAGGACTCGCGCGACTCGTTGCGCTCCTCAGTCAGTCGCTACCGCTCCTTCCTTGCGGTGCTTACGTCGTCGTGCTTCGTCCTCCAGGCTGCCCCTTTGAGTCCCACCCACAACCGCACGGCAACCGCACCTCTCACCTCCCCAGCCTCGTCGGTCGCCGTCGCTTCGCTCGGCGACCGACTCCCTCGCACGCGCTGGCTCGCGGTCGCCGAGGGCGACCGCTCGCAGGCGCGCGCCGACCGCAGCGGCGGTCGATTATTTCAGCGCCTCGACGAGGGCCGCGCCCTCGACGTACGGGATGTCGCGGCGGGCCGCGTAGGCGGCGGCGTCGGCGGGCGAGAGCGCGTCACCCGTCTCGTCGTCGAGCATCTCGCAGACGACGGCGGCGGGCGCGGCCCCCACGGCCTCGGCCATCGCGAGGCCGAGTTCCGTGTGGCCGGTCCGCCCGGCGAGACCGTCGCGGTCGCCGCGCAGGACGTGGACGTGGCCGGGGGCGCGGAACTCCGCGGCGAAGTCCTCGGGGCCGTAGCCCGTCGGGTCCTCTCGGACGCGGCCGGCGGCGTTCGCCACCTCGACGATGGTCTTCGCGCGGTCCGCGTCCGTGATCCCGGTGAACGTGTCGCGGTGGTTCACGGGGAGCGAGAACGAGGAGCGGTCGTCGTAGTCGGGGTCGTCGTCGACCGCGGGGTGGTCGAGCGCGTCCGCGAGGAACGGCAGGTCGAACGCGTCGCCGACCGCGTCGCTCACGGCCACGCAGATCAGGCCGCCGGCGTCGTTGCGCATGTGCGCGACCGCGGCCTCATCGACTGCGCCCGCGGGGTAGACGATGTCCGTCTCGCCCTCGCGGTCCGCGAAGTCGTGGACGCAGACGGGGTCGCCCGCGCGGAACGCGTCGAGCGCGCGCTCGACGGAATCGCTAGTCTCCGCGGCGTCCGCCTCGGTGGCGTCGGCCTCGCCGGCCGCGCCCGCGTTCGCCTCCGCGTCGGCGTCGACGTCGGCGCGCATCAGGCGGCCTCCGTCTCGACCGCGGTCGCTTCCGGCTCGTCCGCGCGCGTCGTCGGCTCGACGCGGACCTCCACCGCGTCGCCGTCCGCGAGGTCGAGCGCGTCGCGGAGCCGGTCCGGCGCGATCAGCTCGAGCTGGTCGTCGTCGTGGTGGGTGCGGTCGGGGACGATGGCGTGGACCGCCTCGTAGCGCTCGCCGTCCGCGACGAGGGTGACCCCGTAGCAGGTGGCGGCGCCGTAGGTGCGGTCCTCGCCCTCCCACGCGTCGATGGGGACGGCGTCGATGCCGGCCATCTCGCCGCGGCGGCGGACGCTCTCCTCGGTGAGGTCCACGTTCAGCGTGCCCGGGAACGGGTCGTAGCCGAGGCGCTCGCGGAACTGCTCGGCGTACCCCGGCAGCGTGATGTAGTGGCGCCCCTCGCCCATTCCGCCGGTGACCGAGCCGCGGAGCGAGAGCTCGACGTCCGACTCGAACAGGCGGCGGTAGTCGGCGTACTCCGCGCGGAGCGCGGCCTCGCCCGCGTCCGTCACCCGGACCCACTGCCCGTCGCTGACCACGTCGCGCTCGACGTAGCCCGCGGATTCGAGCGTCTGGAGGCGCCGGGAGGCGGTCTGCGTGGAGGCGTCGAGTCGGTCGCCGAGCGCCGCGCACGACACCTTCGTCTCGGAGAGGCCGCCGACGAGCCCGACGTGTTTGAGGGCCGCGAGCGCGGCCGGATCCACGTCGGTGTCCGCGTTCGTCGCCGTCGCGTCTGACATACGATACGGTCGGTCGTCCGCGGGCAAAAGGGTAACGAATATGGAACGCATCTCAAAACCGTTAATCGGTCGGAGGAACCGACCGAAGACCGCTGGAATTGTTGGTTCCCGCGCTGGATATGTAATCCCGTCGGTGCCGGTCGGCTTCGCGCCGTCTCCAATGTTTCCCCGAATCGGTTCGGTTCTCGGATGTGAGCGTCTCCCGCACCGGTCAGCGAAAGGTAAGGTACAAATACGAACGGGGATTGATTCGTGATGAGGGCTCGTAGATCAGTGGCAGATCGCTTCCTTCGCAAGGAAGAGGCCCGGGGTTCAAATCCCCGCGAGTCCATTCAGTTTTCGAAGCCGCCGAATGACTGTATTTAGCCCTTAGAGGGCCTACTACATCAATATACGTATTCAGGAACTACCCGAGAAGACCATTTGACTCCGTCTCGCGGCCCGAATTGCCGCCAACATTTGATTCGGTAATGGGGTCGCGGGTGAGCCGTGGTGGGGTTTTGACGAAGGAAGAAGACTGGGGGGAATACCGAGTTCGACAGTCGGTAGCCCCTGTGTAGTCCTCGCTGCGAGAGAAGCCCGCGAGATTGTAGCCGGGTCAGGAGGTGCGACAACGTATCCGTGGAGGACCGCCGGGACGCTCTCGACCGGATGGGCTGAACGTCGGGGCGGTCGGCGTGGGGGTTCCACGGCGGTATCTTGGGGGAACCTCGCTAGAACTCCCCGGTATCGATCGGCACCCACAACTCCGGAAGCTGGACTGGATACGCGTCTTATTTACGGCCCTGTTGGGCTGTATCAGCCGGTAGAATGTGCTTGCGAATTGACTACCTATCTGGAATTTTGGACGACATGAACGATTGCGCCGGTGGCGGCGGCGGCGATGAAACAACCGAATCCATATATAAATGCGATCGAAAAGAACGGTCCCAAACCCTGTGCCAGTAACTCTGGACTCCCCGCCTCGATCGCGGCACGTACACTGCTACCGAATCCGAAAACTCCTGCGAACACGACGGCAGTAAGTACGCCCGCTTTCGAACTCTCGATTACCGATTCCGCGATATCGGTACTTCTCCTGCCGATGGTCCCGCCTGCCACCGCTCCGCCAAGCGCCCACCCGTCCGGGCCGATGAGTACTCCTGCGATAATACCAACTGCCGAACCGACGACTACACCCGCAATGACGGTTCTACTAAAAAATCGCATACTTCGACATGTACTTGTTCTTTTTTAAAATTATGGGGCCGACTCCATTACAGAATCGGATGGAAATACTAACTGGGGTGTAGTACTGAGCGATCTGTGATTCATCTGTGCTAATCGATGCTTGAGTCCCCTGTACTGACCGGATCGGGGAAGGAATCGTATTGCGGTAGAACCGGCCGGCGAAGATGGACCGTTCTGGCGCTCCGGTATGCCGAGCAAAAGACCGCGGGCGGCGGGGTTCTATCCTATTCAGGAAGTTCGCGCGGGCCAGCGGCGTAGCAGTTGAAGCATGGGAGATCCGAGAGGCTGGCACATTCAGTACACTCGGTGTCAGTTGAATCGTCGGCCGGACTCCGACCGCCGTCAGCCTTCAATTTCTCCGAGGCGGTCGTCGTCGTGGTTGCCCCTGTCGGTCCGTGGTTCGGAGAGAACGCCCGCGCAGCTTCCAGTAGAGTCGGACCGCCAACCGTAGCCACGGCCAGCATGTGCTTTCCGACGCGCCCGTTCGGTCCGTGGTGGTACTCGAAACCGGGGCATGTACAGGAGACCGGCACGCCCTGCTCGTCAATCATGACTCGGTACGTGTGGTCCTCCGCGAGGTGGCCGTAACTTAGGTTGCGGACCTCGATCTCGAAAGGCGCGACAATCGTGAAGCTCCACTTGGACCAAGCGACGCGCTTTGCGGTTCTGTTGTCGAACGCGAGTTTCTCAAAAACGTTACTGCTTTCAACCGTGTCGGTGTTAATTTCCATCGGCTTTCTCCCACAGAAGGCCACCGTCCGGCGTCCTACCGCCGGGCGTTTCCGATACGCCCCGAGGGACGGGTCCTCCTTACCACTACCTACGTAGGAATAGGATATAGCTGTATCGGTTGCCCTCGAAGGAACTGGAAACGACTATCTGGTTCGGGAGAGAACCGCCCGATATGGCCGAGGACAATCGCAAGCGGTCAGACGACGGCACCTACTCCGAGACCGTCGCTCCCGAGGACGTACTGGCGCTGTTCACCGATGCCGAACCCCGGACCGCAACCGAGGTGGCGGACGAACTCGGGATCGTCCGTCGGACAGCCTTGAACAAGCTGAACGAACTGGCCGAGGAGGGCCGAATTCATAAGAAGAAGGTCGGCGGTCGGGCCGTCGTTTGGTGGGTTTCGGGCGACGAGAAGTGACCGGGCAGGGTAGCGTCAGACGGCCGAGGATGGCTCCTATGGGCTTCAAGAAACTGACTCGTATGGATGGGTTTCTCTCAATCAAAGACGTACCACGGGGCTCACCGGCAACGTGGTGGCGTATGTAGGGGTCGGCTCAAAGGCCCATGGATGGATTGTACGGCGTCCTGAAACCCGTTAGCATGGAAGGATCTCGTTTGTGGTCTGGCGCGCCCCACGGGCCTCACCGTAAACCCCGCGAGCGACAGAACCGCCCGGTGATTGTTCATCGGTTCGGGGGTGGGTTAGAACACGGTCAGGCCAGCCCTTCGCGTGACACGGAGTTACCCGAGAATTGCTGAGGCGATTTTCGGCCGACCCTATGGGATTCGTGGATGGCGAGCGGAACTGCTCACGGTCAGGGTGCGGGTGTCGACGGGCCTTCCCCTCGGGCCGTCCATGTGGGTAGTTGCGGTTGACTGCGACTTCAGCGGCGTTCTATCCCGGACACGGTCTTCCGGAAACTGTCTAAATTAGGCCTTTTTGGCGACCTTCCACGAAACCGGTGTCTGTCTCCTGATTAACGGGTCCCCGGCTGGTCCGAAATGACACTATTCGGACCATGAACGTAACCATCTCGATAGACCAGCATGCGCCCGTCAAATACATCCGGTTTCTGATATATGTATGCGCCCCCCGAGCCACTCCCTTCACCGCCCGGACGAGTATACGGAACCGTGTTCGACTCTCGAAGTTCTTGAAGACAGCCGCGGAGTCTCCTATTAGTCTTCTTGTCTTCCCCGTACCTACGCTCCACGGCCTCGAAAACGTCGCTGGACTTCCAGCTCCCCTCCGCGAGGTCTTCACGTATCACGGTTAAGACCTGCCCCATACCCTTTGACTGCTCCCATAATCTCGGGTGTAAGATCATCTGTTCCGGTTCAACCCACTCCGGAATCGCGGCCGTGTGTAAGTAGACGTGTGCCGGTTGCTGGTTGCGATTCGGTTCTCGGGCGAACCGCATGGCAACTTGTAGGACCTGATTCTCCCGAAGCGCCACCAGAATCGGGTCGCCGTCCTCGCCAAATGTCTTCCTCGATCCACGGAGAATCGTGCCGTTCTCTCCCTTCTCGGGCTTCAGCGACAGGCCAGCGAACGCACCCCACATCTGAATCCGCGGATGGCTCGGTTCGTTACATCCCGCCACAATACCGATCCGAATGTCGCTGAACTCGTTGCTCCCTTTCAGGTCTCCGTAGTGCCCTCGTACATCCACAAATTCGTCAAGTCCGTAGTCTTCGTAAACCTTGATCGCGCCCTTCGTGGATATGAATCCGAGCGGTCCCGCGTCCGTCTCCTGCTGTGCGATCCACCGGAATGCGAGCATGTCTTTCCGGGCGACTCGGTCATCATCAATATAATCAGAACTACCCTCGGGTCGTTGTCTGGTCAACGAGTCGGCTTTCCCGTAGGGTTTCGTGCTTTCCGAGGTCTGAATAAAGCGGATACCGAGACCATCTCGCAAGTACTTACGTCGGCCTTCGTCGTTCCCGTGGATCGACGCCAATTCGGTATCCTCGCCCAACAATATTCTCCATAGTCCGATTGAAGGAGTACCGTCAAGAGCGACGACGCCCCGAGCGAGAGTCTCGGTCGGTGGCTGACGGAGGATGTGTGCGTTCCCCCCGTTCATCGCAACACGGGCACTTGACCCGAGATCGGCCCGCCACCATCCGTTTTTTAACGGCTCCCGGGATAAGGCTGCCCACAGTAATGCCGGCGCGTTGGGGTCGTCCCTGTCAGTAGGCCCGGATAGCCCGGGATCGAACAAACTACCCCCGTTCTTTGCGATCCATGCGTCGATCAAGGATTGTTCATCGGAATCGAAGCCGGCGTGCGAAGCCACCTCGATTTCGTCGAATGTATCATACGGTAGCTCCGGTATCCGCCCAAGTAGGCCCGTAACCACGTCCTCGTAGCCCTCGATTGTGTTGATTATGTCTTCCTCGGGGAACTCGTCGAACGCGATATACCGGTCTTCGATGTACCTGCCTTCGGGAAATGGAAACTCAGGGTAGCTGGAGTAGACGTGAAGATAATGGCCCGCAATAACGTCGTAATCCGAAGCGTCGAACCCACGGTATCTCTCGACGTAGGGGCAGTCTCCGTCGGTCTGACAAGGAAGACCATCGTGATTTTTGTGGACTTGGAATGCGCTCCCATACTGCGCTAACAGCGTATCGAACTTTTTCTCCCAATCCGTGCCATCGGCCGGTACTTCCACGTCGCCACTATATTTCACACCGAGGGGGCAATCCCGACGTTGAGATGGAACGTGTCCGAAGGAAACACCGAACTCCTCGGCCCACTCCTCATATTGATCCCGTACATCGTGTCGACCGGTCAGGATCGTGAGTTGGTTTCCGGTCTGACTGGCCCATTCGACTACACCCCGACTCTTGCCGCTGGCTGGGAGCGCCTCAACGACGACAGGATGGTCTGCTTCGAATGCGTCTCGAATGGTGTCGTGGAGAGTAGACCGGACGGTTCTGACGACAGCAGGGAGTTCTGATTGAGTTGATGACATGGGTAGACCTCGGCCGGATCCGGATAGACCGAAGTCCACCGACAGCCGGCAAATGAAACACTCCCGCGGGCGAGAATGTTCGTATGCTAATGTCGGCCAGCCAAATTATAGCGTTTTCGTGACACGTGATGGCAGGCACCCCTCGTGAGTGGGACTTACAGGGGCCAAAACACCAAATAACTGATATTTGAACACTAATAATACCTCTTGCGGGATTAAACGGGGATATGGAAAAACCATATCAGCACATTTTGTACTATTCGCCGTCACACATCCAGCAGCTATTTTTTGATCGAATAGATGACAAGACACAAGTCACGAGACAAAAAGAATCGTGGGGAGCCTTGAAGGCTGGATTGAGTGCCTTTCTGCCGGGGAGCATAGGCGGCACGAAAGGGAATCGCAGGAAGGTCATGGAATCCGTGAATCAAAGTGAGGAATATATTCAGACCAAGCGAGTGGTTAATCACCTTCTTGAAGATGAGAACATACCTCGTTTGAAACAACTTGACCCAGACAATCTTTCCTCGCTGTATCGCTTTTCGTGCGAGTGCCAATTCTTGCCCAAAGATGGAAAGGGTACTGAGGACAAGCGGATGATCGAAATTGTTGGCAAGGAAGGTAGTATCGAGTTTAATGGACTCACATCGTATGAAAACTGGAGTTCTCTTAGTGATACTATGATGGCCATGGAAAATGAACTCCCATACCCTCTTGAAGGGATTGTACAAGTACGTGATATACAGGATCAAATGCTGAGAGAAGAACTTAATGGCGAATATACACTTGAACGAGCGACCTGCTTGGTCAACTTTGTTTTTGTCTGTCAATCAAACCGGGACGAGTTTCAAAAGTGGATGAACAGAAAATCTCTGGTAAATGAATACCATCAGCAAGGGTACGATAGCGAATAATACCCGGGTTTCAGATTAGATGTCCTTCAAATATTCCCTCCGCCGTTCGGCCTTCTCGTCGTGCGACCCCTTGTCGTAGTGCCGATCCAAGATCGACCCGCTCATGTTCACCCGATCGCCGGTCACGTCCTTCGGTTGCCCTGCGTTCCGTGCGGCCGTCACGTATCCCCGGCGAAGCGCGTGGGGGCTAACGGAACCCGGACACTTCGAGGCTTGGCCCCACCCGGTTGCCTGACACTCCTGCGGATCCTCGTTGAACGGGCAGGTTCCGCCGTTGTAGAAGCACGGTGACGTGGACAGGTAGACGTGCTTGGTGATGGTCGTTCGACTCGCCCGCCCGTGTGCCGTGGCTATCAGGGGGGTTCTATCGTAATCATCGGTCACGTCCGGGCGCGTGGTTTCGATGTAATCAGCGACCACTTCGGCGGTGTCCGGGGTAATGAACACGTCCCGCTCGCTGTCCAGTTTTCGCTTGAGTGGCGTCCGGGTTCCGGGCCGGTGTCGGATCTCGATCGCGGGCCGTCCCTCATCGAAGTCCTCCACGTCGAGCGCGCGGAGGCCGCTGATCCGCATCCCGCACTTCCAGAGGAGCAGGAAGACGACGTGCCGGGTGCTGGCGTAGTCGAACTTCGAGAGTCGATCCAAGATTGCCACGGCCTCCTCCCGCGTCACGAAGTCGTCGCACACTTCGTCCCCGGGCTTGACCTTCGTGACTTGGATCAGCTCGTGTAGTCTGGCGGGAACGGCCTGAATCGACTCGCAGAACTGGATGAAGTTCTTGACGATCCGCATGTCGTTCCGGCAGGTGATGGGCTTGACAGACCGCAGGCGGTGTTCCTCGAACCGGGCAATCGTGTCGCTGGTCACGTCGCGCATGTCGGCGGTTCCCTCGCTGTCGAGGAAGTCGAGGAACTGACTCAGGGTGGCGTCGTAGTTGTGGATCGTCTTGTCGGTGACGTGGCTACGCTTCTTGTTCAGGAATCGGGTCTTGGCGTCGGTCGGGGGTGTGGTCTTCAGATTCATCGCTGATGCCAGTCACCCGTAATCGGCCTCCTCGCATGGTTCTACCCCGGAGTTCAAATCCCCGCGAGTCCATAATTTTGCGCCGCGAGCAATGTCGCGAGCGGCGCAAATCTGTAACGAGCGCGGATTTGAACCCTACCAGTCGCGCGCAGCGAGCGAAGCGAGCGAGCACGTCTGGTTCTGGTTCAAATCCCCGCGAGTCCACTCCTGCGCTCACTTCGTTCGCTTAGTCGTTCGCTCGCGTGGTCCCACTCGCTCACTCCGTTCGCTCGCGTGGTCCCACTCGCTCACTCCGTTCGCTCGCGTGGTCCCACTCGCTCNGTGGTCCCACTCGCTCACTCCGTTCGCTCGCGTGGTCCCACTCGCTCACTCCGTTCGCTCGCGTGGTCCCACTCGCTCACTCCGTTCGCTCGCGGGACCCCCGCGAGTCCATAATTTTGCGCCGCGAGCAGCGAGCGAGCACGTTTGGTTCCGGTCAAGATCCAGCGAGTCCACTTCCTCCGTTGGAAGCGATTAAATACTCTCGGCTAATCCCTCCGCGTATGGGCGTCTCCGAGATACTCGAGGGCACGAACCTCACGCACCGTCAGATGGGGGTCATCATGGTCGCGTGGATCCTGTTGGTCTCGATCGCCGCAGTCGGGATGTTGCTGTACACCTCCTCGATATAGCGCCGGCGACGGCGTCGGCCGCGAGCGACCGATCCGGCGGACGGGGCCGCGAGCGCAACCCTCTTTTAGTCGTTCGTTGTCGGGGTCGGTATGGCACGCGACAGCGACGCACACGACGGTGACGGGGCCGAGGCGGACGGCGGCGACGCGGGAGAGACGGACCGCCGACTCGTCGGCGGCTGGGAGGGACGCTACTACGAGGACTTCGAGGTGGGGGACGTGTACAAACACCCCTACGGGCGGACGGTGACCGAGACGGACAACGTCTGGTTCACAAACCTCTCGATGAACCTCAACCCGATGCACTTCAACGAGGCGTACGCCGCCGAGACGGAGTTCGGCGAGCGGCTCGTCGACGGCACCTTCGTCATCGCGCTGGCGGTCGGGATGAGCGTCATCGACGTCAGCGCCAACGCCACCGCGAACCTCGGCTACGACGAGATCCGCCACCACGCGCCGGTCTTCCACGGCGACACGCTGTTCGCGGAGTCCGAAGTGATCGAGAAGCGGGAGTCCTCCTCCCGGGACCACGTCGGCATCGTCACCACGGAGCTGCGCGCGTACAACCAGAACGACGAGCTCGTGCTCTCCCTGGAGCGCACGCCGATGGTGCTGAAGCGCTCGCACGCGCAGCCGAGCGCCGCGCAGCCGACTGGCTGGCCCGAGGGGATCGGCACCCAGCCGGAGGACCTGGAGTGACGCCCGCGCCGTCCGGCCCCGCGGCGCCGACGCTCGAGGATCCGGTCCCGGCGACGCGGCTCGGCGGCGACCTGCCGTTCGCCTCCCCCGAGGAGGCGGCCGCGCTCGTCCCCGCCACCGCCACGCTACTCGTCTCCGGGTTCGGCGGCGTCGGCTACCCGAAGCTCGTCCCCGAAGCGATCGCCGCGGCCGACGAGGAGCGCGAGCTCACCGTGGTCTCCGGCGGCGGCGTCGGCGACGAGATCGACCGCGACCTCGTCGAGTCCGGCGACATGGCCCGCCGCTACCCGTTCGTCCCGAACGAGACCTCCCGCGGGGCGGCCAACGACGGCCGGCTCGCCTTCCACGACCGTCACATCTCGCGGCTCGCCGACGAGGTGCGGTTCGGCGGGCTTCGCGCGGGGATGCGCGGCGAGACGATAGCGGTCGTCGAGGCGGTCGCGGTCGGCCCCGACTGGCTCGTCCCCTCCACGTCCATCGGACACACGCCCGCGTACGTGGGCGCGGCCGACCGGATCGTGGTGGAGGTGAACCGCGCGCAGCCGCTCGACCTCGCCCGCGTCCACGACGTCCACGTCCGCGACGACCCGCCGAACCGGTCGCCGATCCCCCTCGACGACCCCCTCGGCGAGACGGGCGGGCCGGCGGTCCGGTTCGACCCCGAGAAGCTCGCCGCGGTCGTCGAGACGGACCGGCCGGACGACCCCTACGAGTTCCGCGAGGTCTCCGCGACCGACGAGGCGATCGCGGCGAACCTCGGCGAGTTCCTGGAGGCGGAACTCGACCGCAACCCCCTGCTCGCCGACGCGGTGAACCTCCAGTTCGGCGTCGGCAGCCTGGGCAACGCCCTGATGGGCGCGCTCGCGGACGTCGACTTCGGCGACCGCGACGTGGCGTACGTGGGCGAGGTCGTTCAGGACGGCCTCCTCGACATGCTCGACGCGGGCGACCTCCGGGGCGCGAGCGCCACCTCGCTGGCGCTGTCGAGCGAAGGCCAAGAGCGCCTGTTCGCGGACGTCGAGCGCTACGCCGAGGACGTGGTGTTGCGGCCGGCGGACGTCTCGAACGCGCCGGAGCTCATCGACCGGTTCGGCGTCGTCGGCGTCAACAGCGCCGTCGAGGTCGACCTGTACGGCAACGTGAACGCGACCCACATCGGCGGCACCCGCGTCGTCAACGGGATCGGCGGCGGCGGCGACTTCGCGCGCAACTGCCGGCTCGGCGTCGTCGCGCTCCCCTCGACGGCGGTCGGCGGCGACGTCTCGCGGGTCGTCCCGCTGACGCCGCACGTCGACCACTCCGAACACGACGCGAGCGTGGTCGTCACCGAACACGGCGTCGCCGACCTCCGGGGGCGCTCGCCTCGCGAGCGCGCGGAGGAGCTGATCGCGGTGGCCGACCCCTCGTTCCGCGAGGACCTCGAGGCGTACCGCGCGCGAGCGGACGACGGCGGCGGCAACACGCCGCACCATCTCCCCTCGGCGTTCTCATGGAACTCGACTGATACGTGATCGAGGGCGATCCGTTTTTCCAACTCGTAAGCGGTGAAAAAACACGGAAAGTAACTCGCTCCGTAGTATCGTTTCCCGGCCGATCCCCTCGCTTTCCGTCAATTCTCGGGTGCGACGATACCCTTTTACCAATCCACAGTATTGCTGAATCTACATGGTAGATAGTGACAAGACGACTCGACGCGACGTTGTGAAGGGCGCGGCCGCGATGGGCGCCGTCGGACTCGCCGGCTGTTCCGGCGGCGACGGCGGCGACGGCGGCGACGGCAGCGGCGACGTGACGGTCACCATCGGCGGGACGTCGACCGGCAGTTCGACGCAGGCGGCGGGGCAGGCGCTCGCCCGCGCCGCCTCCCAGCACAGCGACTTCCTCAACATCTCCGTCCAGGAGACGCAGGGCTGGACGGCGAACCTCTACGCGTACGACAGCGGCGACATCCCGGCGATGGGCGTCGACAACAACTCGCTGTCGAAGGCGCTCAACGAGGAGGGCCCGTTCGCCGACGACCCGGTCGACACGCTCCCCGACCAGGGGTTCCTGTTCACCTCGCTGCAGATCCACTGGGTCGGCTTGGAGAGCAGCGACGTCGAGTCCGTCGCGGACCTCCGCGAGGGCGGGTACACGATCTACCCGATCCAGCCCGGCTTCGGGACGCGGCTGCTCACCGAGGAGATCCTCAAGGAGGCCGGCATGTGGGAGCCGAACGAGATCCTCAACGTCGACACCGGCGACATCCCGGGCGCCGTCGAGGAGGGGCGCGTCGACGCGCTCTGCCTGTACGGCGCCAACGGCGTCAACCTCTCGGGTTGGTGCCAGGAGGTCGACGTGCGCAGCGGCGGCGGCCTGAACCTGCTGGAGGTCGACGACGAGTTCCGCTCGGTCATCGAAGATCACCCCGGCGCGATCCTCGAGGAGATCGACCCGTACGGCTACGAGCAGGAGGTCACCGCCTACACCGACACGATGACGACTTGGTCGCTCGCCGGCCAGTGGGCGTTCAGCCCCGACATCCCGGCCCGCGCGACCGAGGAGATCTGCCGTCTCGCCATCGAACACGAGGAGACGCTCCGCGAGTCCGACCCGACGACCCTGGAGTACTCGCCCGAAGCGATGACCCAGACGGTTATCCCCGACATCGACATCCACGCCGGCGTGGCGAACTTCTTCGAGGACAACGACGTCTGGGACGACTCCTGGAGCCGCGGCGACGAGTAACCCCCTGACCGACGAGCGGCACCGCGCGGAAACCGCCACTTTCACCCGTAACACACGCCCCACCCTTCCGACGGATGGCCACTAACCCAGACACACCGACCGATCCGACCGATCCGCCAGACGACCCGGTACCCGAGGACAGCCTGCTCGGCGACGAGGAACCCCTCGACCTCGCCGACGGCGACCGCGGGAGCAAACAGCTCTGGCTGTACCTCCTCTCGCTGCCGTTTTGGGTGCTCGTCGTCTTCGGTCCCACCGTCGTCGCGCCCGCGCTTCTCGGCGCCGAAATCGACGGCTCGGCGACGATCGTCGGCGTCGTCGGCGTGATCGGTGTCGCCGGGATCGCCGGGCTGATCCTCTGGCTCGGCTCCGGCATCGAAGAGCGGCTCCGCATGGCGCTCATCTCCTACTCGATCCCGTTCTGGATGATCGTCATGTGGTACTCGTACACCCAGCAGATGCCCCGCGGGCAGTACGCGGTCGCGTTCCTCGGCGGCATCCTCGCGCTGTACGTAATCTCCGAGCTCGACGAGCCGCTGATCGAGGGCAACTGGATCGAGACGGGGCTGCTCGTCGTCTCCGGGCTGATCACGCTCGGCACGAGCGGCTACCTCTTCCTGAACTACCAGCAGGTCGCGATCGACACGGTCGGGCGCGCGACGGAGGCGCAGATCGCGATGGCGTTCGCGTTCACGCTCGCGATGATCTACCTCACGTGGCGCTCGTTCGGGATCACCTTCCTCGCGGTCGTGCTCATCGGCATCGGCTACGGGCTGACGGGGCCGTACATGCCCGGTGCCCTGAGTCACGGCGGCCTGAGCCCCTCGCGTATCCTCCGGATCCTCGTGGTGAGCGTCGACGGGTTCTACGGCTTCCTCACTCGGTTGGTGGCCGCGTGGATCGCCTTATTCCTGCTGTACGCGGGGCTGTTGAAAGCGTACGGCGCGTTCGACCTCATCCTCCGGCTGGCGGTCCGCTCGGCGAAGTACGTCGACTCGGGGATCGCCCAGACCGCGGTCATCGCGAGCGCGGTCATCGGCTCCGTCAACGGGAGCCAGACCGCCAACGCCGGGATGACCGGCTCGTTCACCATCCCGCTGATGAAAGAGAACGGGATCAAACCGGAGACCGCCGGCGGGATCGAGGCGGTCGCGTCGACCGCCGGACAGGTGCTACCGCCCGTGATGGGCGCGGGGGCGTTCATCATGGCGTCGCTCATCACCGGCGTCACCTACGTGGACGTCATCATCGCCGGGCTGATCCCGGCCGCAGTACTCGTCGTCTCGATCGCGATGGCCGTCCACTACGTGGCGGCGCCGCAGATCGACGACCCCGAGATGGACGGCCTCATCAACGAGAGCATGGACCGCCGGACGATGGTCCTGGAGTCGGTGAAGTACGGCATCCCGCTTCTAATCTTAATCTACGTGCTGGGCGTGCTCCAGTACACGGTGATGACGGCGGCGCTGTACACCGCGCTCTCGATGATCGTCTTCGGGATCGGCATCCCGCAGATCCAGGCGGCCCTCGACGGCGAGAGCAACCGCGAGGCGCTCGTCGACACGCTCGAACAGACGGTCGACGGCTTCCGCGAGGGCGTGATCGTCGTCGCGCCGGTGACGATCATCCTCGCGGCGATCAACGGCGTCGTCGACATCCTGATGGCGACGGGCGTCCCGACCGCCATCTCGCTCACGCTGCTCGACCTCTCGGGCGGCATCGCCATCGTCGCGTTCGTGCTGGCGATGATCATCTGTATCATCCTCGGCCTCGGCATGCCGACGACGGCCGCCTACACGGTCGTGGCGCTGCTCGTCGCGCCGACGCTGATCAGCCAGTTCGCGGTGCCCGAGTTCGCGGCGCACTTCTTCGTGTTCTACGCCGCCATCCTGGCGGGGCTGACGCCGCCGATCGCGACCTGCGTCGCGGTCACCTGCGGCATCTCCGGCGGCGGGTTCTGGGGGAGCTGTAAGGAGGCGCTGCGCATCTCCGCGCCGCTGTTCGTCCTCCCCTTCGCGTTCGCCTACCACCCCGAGCTCGTCTCCGGGACGTTCAACTACGCGTCGCTGTCGGCCGGCGCGCTCGCGATGCTCGGTTCGATCGCGATCATCCACGGGATCAACTACCAGTTCGTGTTCGGCCGCGGACAGACCTTCGGGCTGCGGATCGCCTTCTTCGTCGCCGGCGTGGTGGCGATGGTCCATCCGATGCAGATCGTTCAGGTGGGGGCGCTGGCCGCCGTCCTCGCGCTGTACGTGCTCCAGACGGTGATCGGCCGGCCGAACCCCCTTCGCACGCTGCGCGGCGCGGCCGGGACGCTGTCCGGTCGGAAGCGGTAGGGGACGCGATTCGTCGGGGGATTTTTTTCGGTCGGCTGACGCGGCGACCTCGACTTCGTTCACTCCGTCGTTATGAATCAACGACTCGGATTGCCGGTAGACACCGCCAAAGCTCCAGTCGATTATTTATAAACAGTTGATCACGATCGGCGGAGAACACCGTCAAAGCCCCAGCCACGAGGACGGCGCACACTCGTTGCGCTCCTCGTTACTCGCTGCGCTCGTTCCTGCGGTGCTTACGTCGTCTGCGCCGTCCTCGCGGCTGCCCCTTTGCGTCCCGCCCCGCATAGCACCGCAGCCTCACACCTCCCCAGCCTCGTCGCTCACTTCGTTCGCGACTCCCTCGCGCGTGCTGCTCGGCCGCGGTGCGGCCTCGCAGGCACGCGCCACGGCGCGCTATTTATAAATGGCAGTCGCTCTCCACCGGCTGTCATTTAAAACCGTACGTCACCGATATCGGTCGCCTCCGGGGCTCGCCTCGGGCTCGGTCAGTACGATCGCGGGAGGTCGAGGACGCGCTCGCCGAGGTAGTTCAGGGCGAGCTGCTGGGTGACGGGGACGAGCCGCGTCAGGCGGGCCTCGCGGAAGTAGCGCTCCACGTCGTACTCGCGGGCGACGCCGAAGCCGCCGTGGGTCTGGACCGCGGCGTCGGCCGCCTCGAACGCGGCCTCCGCGGCCAGGTACTTCGCGACGTTCGCCTCCGCGCCGGCCTCGGTGCGCTCGAGGTCGTCGAGGCGGTCGGCGGCGCTGTAGATCACCTTCTTGGCCGCGAGCAGGTCGGCGTACGCCTCCGCGAGCGGGTGCTGGACCGCCTGGTTGGCGCCGATGGGGCCGCCGAACACCTCGCGCTCGTTCGCGTACTCGATGCCGCGTTCGAGGGCGACCTCGCCGAGCCCCAGGCACTCGGCGGCGATCACCAGCCGCTCCTCGTTGAGCCCGTCGAGGACCTGGTAGAAGCCGCGCCCCTCCTCGCCGATCAGGTTGCGCGCGGGGACCCGGAGGTCGTCGAAGTACAGCTGGTAGGAGTGGACCGCGCGGCTCGCGGTCTTCGGGATGCGCTCGATCTCCAGGCCGTTCCCGTAGGCGTCCTCGAGGTCGACGAGGATCATCGAGATGCCGCGGGTGCGCTTCTCGACCTCCTCGCGGGGGGTGGTCCGCGCCATCAGGAGGAGGTAGTCGCTGTCCTCGACGCGGGAGATCCACACCTTCTCGCCGTTGACCACGTACTCGTCGCCGTCGCGCTCCGCGGCGGTGCCGCTCCGGTCCGAGGCGCGTGGCGCCTCGCGCTCCGCCGACGTCTCCATCGCCGTCGAGTCCGACCCGGCGTTCGGCTCGGTGAGGCCGAACGCCTGGATGCGGGCGTCGCCGTCGGCGACCCGCGGCAGCAGGTCCTCCTTCAGCTCCTCGTCGGCGTACTTCACGATCGGGACGGAGTTGTAGATCCCGCCGTGGATCGACTGCGGGCCGGCGAAGCCGCCGCCGCTCGCGGCGATCTCCTCCATCATCACCACGGCCTCGCTCGTCGACATCCCCACGCCGCCGTACTCCTCGGGCACGAGCATGCCGAGCCAGCCGTCCTCGGCGAGCGCGTCGACGAACTCCGTCGGGTACGTCGCCGTCCGATCGCGCTCGCGCCAGTACTCGTCGCCGAAGTCGGCGCACAGATCGCGGATGCTGCGCCGCACGAGCGACTGCTGTTGGGTGAGCTCGACGGAGTCCCGCCAGTCCTGTGTCATGGTTTCTCCCTCCCGGTCGCGGCTCATAAGGATTCGTGAGCGGGCAACCGGGCCGGCCTCCTTCCGCGGCCGCGACCGGCTCGATTGCCGGGATGCGACCGGCTCGATTGCCGGGATGCGACCGGCTCGATTACCGGGACGGCGCCGGCCCGGTTGCCGCGACGGCACCGCTTATGAACGGGGACGTGGTGGCTGCTGGTGGATGGACCGCTCCTACTGGCGCACCGTCTCGCTGGTGACGCTCTGGCAGGTGTCCGCGAGCATCTGTTACTACACCGTCTTCGCAGCGACGACGTTCTTCCGCGACGAGTTCGGCCTCTCTCGGTTTCAGGTCGGGCTCGTCGTCACGACGCTCACCCTCGGCTACGCCCTGTTCCTGCTGCCGGTGGGAGCGATAACCGACCGCGTCGGCGAGCGCAGGACCCTCTCTTTGGGCCTCGTCGGCCTCGCCGCGGGGATGGTGCTGGTCGCCGGCGCGCCCTCCTACGCGCTCCTCCTCGTCGCCGTCTTCCTGCTCGGCTCCGTCTACAGCACCGCGATGCCGGGGACGAACAAGGCGGTGTACGACAGCGTCCAGCCCGGCCGACAGAACACCGCGATGGGGATCAAACAGGTCGGCGTCACCGGCGGCAGCGGGATCAGCGCCCTGCTCGTCACCGGGCTCGCGGGCTACCTCTTCTGGCAGGCCGGCTTCCTGATCGCCGCGGGGTTCGGCCTCGTCGTCGCGGTCGTCTTCGGCGTCTTCTACCGCGGCGCCGGCGGCGGGTCCGCGAGCCGGCCGGACCTCCGCGGGCTGGCGGGCAACCGGCCGTACGTGCTGCTCGTCGTCGCCGGGCTGTTCCTCGGCGCGGCGCTTTTCACGACCACCGGCTACACCGTGCTCTACGTCGAGGAGTCCGTCGGCGCGTCGGTCGCGTTCGCCGGCACCGTGCTGGCGATCGTCCAGCTGTTCGGCAGCGGCGGCCGGCTCCTCGGCGGGTGGCTCTCCGACCACCTCCCCGGCGAGCCCCAGACCCGGATCGGCGCCATCCTCCTCGTCCAGACCGTCGCGAGCGCGGGTCTGTTCCTCGTGGTCGCGCGGACCTCGACGGCGGCGACCGCCGCGGTCGCGTTCGCCGCGCTCGGCTTCTTCGTCCTCGGCTTCACGGGCGTCTACTACTCCGTCATGGCGACGCTCGTCCCGGCCGACCAGATGGGGAGCGCGACCGCCGGCTGTCAGGTCGCCCTGACCTCCGGGGCGCTGTTCGCCCCGCCCGCGTTCGGCTACCTCGCGGACACGGCGACTTACCGCGCGAGCTGGACGCTGCTCGCGGGGATCTGTCTCGTCGCCGCCGTCATCGTCGTCGCCGTCATCCGCGCCGAGCCGCCGGTCGGCGAGACGGCGATGGCCGAGTAGCCCGGCCGCTGCGCCGGTCGGCGCGGCGCCGCCTCTGAGCGACCGGCCGAGCCGCCGCCCCCGACTCTCGGCAACCGCGGCGGCTACCCCCGACGTTATCAGCCGACCCGACGAACCCCGGACCCACATGGACGCCGCCGAGCGCCGGATCGTCAAATTCACCGCGGGGTCGCACGGGCTCGTCCACACCTACGAGCTGTCGATCCCGATCCTGTTGACGGTGTGGGTCGGGGAGTTCTCGACGACCGCCGCCGCGCTCGGCGTCGTCGTCACGCTCGGCTACGGGCTGTTCGGCGTCGGCGCGCTGCCGGGCGGGGTCCTGGTCGACCGCTTCGGGTCGAAGCCGCTCATCCTCGCCTGCCTCGCGGGGATGGCGGGCTCGTTCCTCCTCGTGAGCGTCGCGCCGACGCTCCCCGTCCTCGCCGCGGCGATCGCGATATGGGGGCTCACCGCCAGCGTCTATCACCCGGCGGGGCTGTCGCTGCTCTCGAAGTCGATCGACCGGCGCGGGACCGCGCTCGGCTACCACGGGATCGGCGGCAACCTCGGCATCGCGCTCGGCCCCCTGGCGACCGCGCTGCTGCTCTTAGCGTTCGACTGGCGGCTGGTGACGGCGGCGCTCGCGTTCCCGGCGGTCGTCGTCGCCGCGTACGGCGTCACCGTGGACGTGGACGCGGCGCTTTCGCCGGGCGAGGTCGATGAGGCGGGTTCGGCCGACGACTCGTCCGGCGGGACGAAGGGCGAGGTCTCGCTGTCGTCGATCGCGACGGACACGCGCGTCCTGATCGCCGGCGGCTTCCTCGTCGTGTTCGCGTTCGTCACGTTCAGCGGGCTCTACTACCGGACGTTCCTCACGTTCCTGCCTGACCTCCTCGGAGACGTGCTCGGCGGCCTCGTCGACGTCCAGCTCGTCGACCCGTCGAGCCCGTACGCCGACCAGTTCGACGTGGGCCGGTACCTCTACGTCGCGGTCCTCACCGTCGGCGTCTTCGGCCAGTACCTCGGCGGGCGGATCGCCGACCGCGTCCCGCCGGAGCGAGGCCTGGTCGCGGTGATGGGCGTCCTGTCGGCGCTCGCGCTGCTCTTCGTCCCGGCGACCGGCGGGGTCGCCACGTTCCTCGCGGTGTCGCTCGCACTCGGCGTCGCGCTGTTCACGGTCCAGCCGCTCTCGCAGGCGACGGTCGCGGCGTACTCGCCGAGCGAGGCGCGCGGCCTCTCGTTCGGCTACACGTACGTCGGGATCTTCGGGATCGGCGCGCTCGGCTCCACGCTGGCCGGGACGGTCCTCACCCGCGCCGGCCCCCGGGAGCTGTTCGTCGTCTTAGCCGGCATCGCGGCGCTCGGCGCGCTGTCGGCGACCGCGGTCGCACGGTTCGCGACGCGTCGGGACTGACCCGGGCCCGCCGGTCGCTCTGCCGGGCAGCGCCTCCGCGCACGACTCGCCGACCGCGCGGCGTTCGCGGGCGCTCGGATCCGGCGGGGGTATTTAAGAGGGGCGACGTTCAACCCCGTCGCATGTACAACGTCCTGTTGCCGGTCGACATCGAGACGGACCGCGCGCTCTCGCAGGTCGACATCCTCGAATCGCTCCCGGCCGACGCGGCCGAGATCGAGGTCACGCTCCTGCACGTGTACGAGTCCGTCGACGCGCCCGCCGACGAGGCGGGCTCGTCCGTGATCGACGACATCAACGAGTCGATCGAGGACCTCCGCGGGATCCCCGACTCGCTGGAGGCCGTGGAGGCGCGGCTCGACGAGCTCGGGATCGCCCACGCCCGCGAGCTCCACGTCGGCGACGCCGCGGACGCGATCCTCGCGGTCGGCGGCGACCGCGACGTCGACGCGATCGTACTCGGGATGCGCAAGCGTTCGCCGGTCGGAAAGGCGCTGTTCGGCAGCGTCAGCCAGTCGGTCATCCTCAACGCCGACCGCCCGGTGATCGTCGGAAAGCCCTCCGACGACTGAGCGGCTCGCCCGCTCACTCTGCGTCCTCACTCTGTCTCCTCACTCTGCGTCCTTACTCCGCTGTCGCCGCGTCGACGAGCTCCGCCACGGACCGTCCGCCGAGCGACTCGACGGTGCTCGCGAGGCGGTCGGCGTCGACGCCACTGCCCGCGAGCAGCCCGGCCGCCTTCTCTTCCGTTTCCGCGGCCGGCATCGGCCGCTCAGGCTCGCCGAGCGGTACGCTCACCGACGCCTCGCGCGTCGCGCCGCCGGCGGTGACGGTCACCCGAGCGCCCCACTCCTCGGGGAACCGCGCTTCGATCTCCGGGTCGGTTCCGACGCTCGTCGCGTCCATCAGCCGGCGGATCTCGGGGTCGTCCCACCGCGGCGGCTCGTCGAGTCGGCCGACGGCTCGCAGGAACGCCTCGGCGTCGGCGGTCCCCTCGGTGAGCGTCAGCGCGGCCGCGAACGGTGCGGAGAACTGACAGTCGACGAACCCGTCGGGCCGGCGCTTCGCGTCGATCGGCTCGCCGGTGAGCCGGACGCCCGCGCTCGGAATCGCGACCTCGACGCTCTCGACCGCGTCGGGGTCGACCTCGGGAGCGATCTCCCGGAGCGCGTCGATCGCCGAGTGGAGGTACCGGCAGCACGGGTAGGGTTTCAGACCCGTCTCCGCGACCGCGTCGCGCTCGCCGATCCGATCGACGGCGGCGGGGTTCGGCTCGTCGGAGTAGCCGGCGAAGAACCCGTGTTCGCCGTCGAGGGGCTCGGCCGCGCCGACGAACCCGGCGGCGGCGAGGTCGGTCGCCTCGATCCCGCGGCGCGCGGCGAGCCCGGGGTGGAGCCGCTTGTTCCACGCGCCGTTCGCGAGGAACTGGAGCGAGCCGGCCGCCTGGCTCCCCGCGATCCCGAACGCGTCCCGGAGCTCGTCGGCGTCGAGGCCGCGGACCACGCCCGCGGCCGCGACGGCCCCGAAGGTCCCGCAGGTCGCGGTGACGTGGAACCCGCGGTCGTAGTGGGCGTCGGGCCCCACCGCCTCCCCGACCGTGCAGGCGACGTCGTAGCCGGCCGCGACGCCCGCGCGGAACCGGTCCGCGGGAATCTCCTCGTCCCCCGTCGCCTCGCCCTCGGCCGCCGCGAGCGCGGCCGCGACCACGGGCGCGCCCGGGTGGAGCGAGGAGGCGAGGTGGGTGTCGTCGAAGTCGAGGCTGTGCGCGAGCGCCCCGTTCGCGAGCGCGGCGTCGGCCGGCGTCAACCGCTCGCCGCTCGGGAGGAGCGTCGCGGTCTCGTCGGTCGCCGGGTCGGGCGTCGGTCCCGCGATCGACCGGACGCCCTCCAGGATCGCCGGCGTGGAGTCCGCGTGGGTCGCGCCGCCGATCGCGACCGCGAACCAGTCGAGGAGGTGCGCCGGGAGGTCCGGTCGGTCGGCGTCGACCGACAGGCAGTGGTCGACGATGCGGTCAGTTACCATGTCGGCGGGTCGTCGCCGCCGGCAATCAAGGTTCGCTCCGCGGCAGTCGCGGTTCGAGGGGCCCGCGCTCGAGTCAGGCCGTGTGCTTCGCTTCCTCGGGGTCCTCGACGACCTCGACGCCGCGGTTGTTGACCGCGTACGGGTCGAGCCCCTGCTCTTGGAGGAACTGCTTGTAGAGCCGCTCGGCGGTCTCGCCGTCCTTCTGCTTGTCGCTGGCGTGGTCGCACAGTTCGACGAGGGTCTCGGGCACGTCGTTCTCGTGGACGATCCAGTGGTTGATCGTGTCCGACAGGCGGCGGATCGGCGAGGTGAAGTGGCCGTAGATGTCGAAGTTGAGCGCGTGGTGGCCCCCGAACGGGTCGTTCATGTACTTCGCGCGGGGCATCACCTTCAGCACGGCGCGCTGTATCTTGTTGAGCTGGCGCTCGGGGGACTCTTCGAGGGCGGCGTTGACCGCCTTCCGGGGGTCGTCGCCCCACGCGTCGCCGGGGATGGAGACGCCGTCGAGCTCCTGGATCTCTTTTAAGGCCTCGTTCCACTGGTCGGGGGTCGGCTGCGGGTGGACGCGGTACATCGCCTCGACGCCGCGGTCCCACATCAGCGTGTGCGTCACCGCCTTGTTCGCCTTCAGCATCGACTCCTCGATGATGGTGTGCGCGCGGTCGCGACGGGGGTTCAAGACGAGCGAGCCGTCCGCCTTGCGCTGCTCGTGCATCCGGTCCGCGAGCTCGAAGGCGAGCTGGTTCTCCTCGCTCAGGGGCAGGTCGGGGTCCTCCAGCCGGTTCTCGCACTCCTTGTAGGTGAGCCGCTCGTCGGAGTTGATGACGGACTTGTAGATGTCGATGTCCTCGAACGAGAGCGTCTCATCGTCGATCTCCATCTCGACGGTGTGCGCGAGCCGGTCCTCGTTCGGGACGAGCGAGCAGACGGTCTCCGCCAGCACCGGCGGGAGCATGTGGATCGTGTAGTCCGGCAGGTAGACGGTGTTGGCGCGCTCGACCGCCTCCTCCCACATCGCGGTGTCGGGCGTGACGTAGTGGGTCACGTCGGCGATGTGGACCCACAGGCGGTAGGCGCCCTCCTCGCGCTGGATGGAGATGGCGTCGTCGAAGTCCTGCGCGTCGACCGGGTCGGTGGTCCACGTGGTGAGGTCGCGGAGGTCCTCGCGCTCGTCGACCTCGGCTTCGATCTCCTCGTAGACGCCCTCGGTCCGGGCCTCGGCCTCGCGGAGGACCTCGCTCGGGAACTCGTCGCGGATCTCGAACTCCTCGAACAGCTCCTCGCGCTTCTCCGCGAGGCGGTCCGCGAGCGCCGGCGTGATCGTCACGGGGCCCTGGTCCTCGGCGGACCCTTGCTTCGGCTCGTCGTCTGACATACCTCCACCAACGCGGGTCCGTTAGAAAGGCCTGTCGGGCGGGGGAGCGCGGCGCTGGCGGCGCGAGCGGCGAGCCCTCCGCGTGCGGCCGGGACGCGCGGCCGGGACGCGGCCCGCGGTCGCAGAGCGGCCTCAGACGAGCGTCGTGACGATCGGCGACAGCAGCAGGGCCCCGACGCCGAACGCGACGGCGCCGAGGAGGATCGGGACCGCCGACCCCCCGACCATTCGGAGCGCGGTCCGCCGCGCGCTCGCGTCGGAGACGACGAACGGCGAGCCGTCCGCGATCCGGGATTTCACCTCGCCGACGGGCGCGTCCGGGAACGCCTCGCTGTCGCCGACGACCGTCACCTCGTCGCCCGGGCGGAGCGTCCGCTGGACGTAGCGGCGCCGCGGGTCGTCGCCGATCGTGAGCGGCCCGACCTCGTACCCCGTCTCCGTGTCGTCGACCTCGTCGACCGCGTCGATGAACCCCCGGACGCGCTCGGGCGGCTCCTCGCCGGCGTCGAGCTTGACCTTCTCGTCGACGGCGAGCGAGAACGCCGCCGCCGCGGGGTCGACCCGGACGCCGGTCCCGCCGTCGTCGACGCGGAAGGGGACGCCGGCCTCGCCCCCGTCGATCGTGACCCACGACTGCCCTTTCCCTTGGCTGCGGAGCTCGGAGACGTCGTACTCGACGCAGCAGCACGGGTCGCCGCCGAACGGCGCGGGGAGGGTCTCGTCGTCGACCGCGGCGACGCGGCCCGTGACCCGTATCCGCCGCTCCGCGCCGTCGAGCCCGGCCGGACTCGTCGCCGTCGTTCGGAGGAGCCGGACCGCGTCGACGGTGCCGCTCGCGCCGCGCGCGAGGAACGCGACGCCGAGGGCCAGTGCGGCGACGCCGATGGCGGTCGGGACTGGGTCGGCGGCGTCAATTGCGATCGAAACAGGGTCGAAAGCGGCGGCTGCCACGTGGAGGGCGCGCATGCGTACGGTCGCGGTACCGGGCCGCGAGGTGTAGGATTATCGGTCGCGGTCGCGGTCGGAACGCGTGCGGTCCGAGGGGCCGCGGTCCGAGCGGCTCCCCGCGCCGCCCTCGCCGGTCCGGTCGTCGGCGTCGTCAGCGACCGCCTCGGCGTAGCGGTCGAGGAACTCCTCGGTGGAGAGGCCGTCCGACTCGATCGAGAGGATCAGCGATTCGAGGCCGTCGCGCGGCTGGTGGGAGATCTCGTCGTCGCAGTCGGCACAGAGGTACTCGAACTCCTTGTCGCGCCGGTTCCAGCGGTCGCCCTCCTTGTCGTACTCGCGGGCGTCCTCCCGCAACACCGAGTCCCCGCACGCGATGCACACCACCGTCCGCCGGTCCCGACTCCCTCGGGAGCGCCACATACGACTCCCCTCGGTCCCGCCCCACTTAGCGTTTGGTGCGCGGCAGACGCCCGTCGGACGGGGATTCTGAACGGCCGCCTCCCGCGGCCCCCGGGGGCCGACGTACAGACATATTACGGTGGGCGCGCTGGAGCCCGTATGACGATCACCGAGTCCGACCTCCCGGGGGTCGGCAAGAAGTTCGAGATCGAGCTCGACGGCGGCGAGGAGATGATCGTCGTCATCCACAACACCGGGAAACGCGAGGTGTTCCGGCGGCGCGACCCGGACGCCGACTCCGAGAAGGCGTTCGAGTTCTCCGACGACCTCGCGCGGACGATCGGCTCGATCATCGAGGGGGCGTACTTCCAGCCGGTCGAGCCCGACACGCAGGAGACGACGCTGCCGGGCGGCATCCTCTTGGAGTGGTACGAGCTCCCGCCCGGGTCGCCGCTGGTCGGCGAGACGCTGGAGAGCGCAGACATCGGTAACCGGACGGGGCTCGCCGTCGTCGCCATCCAGCGCGGCGACGAGGTGCTCGAAAGCCCGGACGCGGGCACCACCCTCCGCGAGGGCGACACCCTGATCGGGGTGGGTACCCGCGAGAACTGCGCGGCGTTCGAGGAGATCCTCACCGGATGAGCGGTCGGGACGGCGCCGCCGGCTTCGGCGCGTCGGGGCGCGGCGGTACGATCCGCGCGCCCGGGGGTGACCGGTAGTGGCGCTGCTCGACGTCGGCGTCATGTTCGTCGCGGTCGCGGCCGCCGGCGCGCTCGCGAACCGCCTCGGCCAGTCCGTGATCCCCGCGTACATCCTCGTCGGAATGCTGCTCGGGGAGTACGTCCTCGGCCGACTCGCGCTCCCGGTGATCGGGACCGCCTACGTCCCCGAGACGGAGTTCATCTCGCTCGGCGCGGAGCTGGGGATCGTCTTCCTCCTCTTCTTCCTCGGCCTGGAGTTCAACCTCGACCGGCTGCTCGCCCGGCGGGGACCGATCGGGACGGCGGGGACGATCGACCTCGCGAACTTCGGGGTCGGGCTCGTCCTCGGCTGGCTCGTCTTCGGCGCGTTCCTCCCGGCGTTTCTGATCGCCGGGATCGTCTACATCTCCTCGTCGGCGGTGATCACGAAGTCGCTCATCGACCTCGGCTGGATCGCCAACGACGAGGCGGAGCCGATGCTCGGCACCCTGGTGTACGAGGACCTGTTCATCGCCGTCTACCTCTCGGTCGCGTCCGCCCTGGTCCTCGGCGGCGGCGACGTCGCCGCGGCCGCGGTCGACGTGGGGATCGCCTTGGGGTTCATCGCCGCGCTGTTCGCGGCCGTCCGGTTCGGCACCCCGCTGTTCGACCGGCTCGTCGCGACGGACAACCGGGAGTTCGTGGCGCTGCGCGCGGTGGCCGCGGTCGTGTTCCTCGCCGGCGCGGCGCTCGCGCTCGGCGTCAGCGAGGCGGTCGCGGCGTTCTTCGTCGGCATGGCGTTCGCCCCGACCGAGCAGGCGCACACGATCGAGACGATCCTGGAGCCGGTCCGGGACCTGTTCGCCGCGGTGTTCTTCTTCTGGATCGGGCTCGTCACCGACCCCGCGCTGTTCGCGGACGTCGCCGCGCTCGTCGCGCTCGCCGTCGTCGTCACCACGCCGACGAAGGTCGTCACCGGCTACCTCGCGGGGCGCGCCTTCGACCTCGACGTCCGCCGGTCGACCCGGGTCGGGCTCGGGATGACCACCCGCGGCGAGTTCTCGCTGATCATCGCGACCGTCGCGGTCACCGGCGCGAACGCCGGCTCGTTCGACCCGGCATTGGCGGGGACGATCAACGCGTTCGCGGTCGGCTACGTCCTCGTGATGGCGGTGCTGGGGACGACGCTGATGGGGTACTCCGCGCCGTTCGAGTCGATCGCGACCACGTGGCTGGACCGTGGTGGCGCGGACGGCAGCGGGGCGAGTGGGTGAAAACGTCGGTGCGGCGGGCGTTTATTTATAAATAGTCGTCAGCTCGTCGGCGGCGAACACCGCCAAGGCCCCAGCGGGCGGCGGAGCCGCCGGCGACTGCCCCTTTGAGTCCCACCCCGCACCGCTCCGCACAGCACCTCACGCCTCCCCAGCCTCGTCGGGCGCGTCCGTCGGGCTCCCTTCGGTCGCCCTCGGCGCGCCCGACTCCCNACTCCCTCGCGCGTGCTCCTCGCGGCCGCCTTCGGCGGCCACTCGGAGGCACGCGCCGACCGCCGATTTATAAATGCCTCTCGTCGTCTCGGCGGCTGTTTATAAATAGAACCCTCGCGTTCGGCGGTTACTCGGTCGCGACCGGGCCGCGGCCGACGACGTCCTCGACCGCCTGGACGAAGTCGCTCCGGCTCTCGAAGAGGGGGACCTCGGACTCCGCGAGCACGTCGTCGAGCGTCTGCGGGCCGTCGGGCGTCCGGATCTCGGCGTCGCCCTCCTGCTCGCGGACGTCGCTGTTCTTCGCGGGCCAGGTGAGCCGCGACGCGACGCGGGCGACCGGCTCGCCGGCCACGTCTGGCCCGTCGCCGAGCTCGACCGCCGGCTCCGCTTCCGCCTCCTCGTCTCCCTCGTCCGCGTCTGTGTCGCTCATGCCCCGCGGTTCCGCTCGGGCGACACTAATGGTTTCGATGCCGCTCGGGGGCTCGCGGGGGCGCACCCGCGAGGCCGCACCCGACGGGGCCGTCGCCGGCTCGGTCCGACTCTGCGAATACACCCGAAATAATTCGGTAATACTGTTATATTATCCGGCCGTAATTTCCGGTTGGGGGCACGGCACACGACTCCCGTATTCGCGTGTCGAGCGCCGACACGCCGGTCTCCGCGTTTTCCTCTCGTACCGCTCGTCACGCCCAACCGCGGTCGGTCTCGTTCAGCCGTTCGCAGCCGTCCTCGGTGACGACCACGAGGTCCTCTATCCGGCAGCCGAACCGCCCGTCGAGGTAGACCCCGGGCTCGACGGAGCAGACCATCCCCGGCTCCAGCGGGCGGTCGTTGCCCGCGACGAGGTACGGCTCCTCGTGGACGTCCAGGCCGACGCCGTGGCCGGTCCGGTGGACGAACGCGTCGCCGTACCCCGCCGCCTCGATCACGTCGCGCGCGGCGCGGTCGACGGCCGACGCGGGGACGCCCGGTTCGACCGCCTCCACGCCGGCCGCCTGCGCCTCGCGCACGACCTCGTGGACCTCGGCGTACGCCTCGCTCGGCTCGCCGCCGAAGACGAGCGTCCGCGTCTGGTCGGACGGGTAGCCGTCGACGCGCGTCCCGAAGTCGAGGACGACCGGCTCGCCCGCCCGGATCTCGCGGTCGCCGTGGCCGTGGTGCGGCTTCGCGCCGTTCTCGCCCGCCGCGACGACCGTCTCGAAGCTGACCCCGCGCCCGCCGCGCTCGGCCAGCCGGTCCGCGATCCGGTCGGCGAGGGCGGCCTCGGTCATGCCGACCGCGTCGTCCCCCAGCTCGCGGAGGTCGCCGACGACCGCGTCCGCGACGCCGGCCGCCTCGCGGAGCGCCGCCAGCTCGGCCTCGTCCTTCCGGACCCGGAGGTCCGCGAGCGCCTCGCTCGCGAGCCCCCACGTCGCGTCGGGCGCCGCCGCGCGCAGGTCCTGCGTGAACCGCGCCCACATCGTGTCGTCGACGAGGAGCCGCCCGGCGTCGAGCCCCCTGTCCGCGAGCAGCTCCCGCGTCGCCGCGACGGGGTCGTCGCCGTCGCTCCACGTCCGTATCTCCGCGACGCTCGTCGCCTCCCGGACCTGCGTCTCGTACAGCGCCGGCGCGAGCAGCGCCGGCTCCGGGTCGGCCGCGCTCGCCGCCGGCACGACGAGGAAGAAGTGGCGCTCGCCGGGCTCCTCGGCGAAGCCGGTGAGGTACTGGAGGTTGCGGCTCGGGAACGCGACCAGCCCCGCCGCGTCCACCTCGTCGAGCCGGCTCGCGGCCCGCTCGCGTCGTCGATCGTGCGGTCTCGTCGACTCCTCCCCCGACAGGTCCGCGTGTGCGTCGTCGGTCACGCGCCGGAATTCGGACTCGGTATATAAGTAGGGTGGCGTTGACCGGGCAGCAAGCGGCGCATAACTACGCCGGATCGGCCGCTACGCGATAGCATGTCAACCGAGAACGCCGCGACGTTCGACTGCCCGGAGTGCGACGTGTCCGCCCCCTCGACGTCGGTGCCGTACGACTCGCTCGGCTACGTCGTCTGCCCGGTGTGCGGATACGCCGCCACGCCGGATCCGGAGCGGTCGCCGAGCGCCGATGGGTCGCCGAGCACGGGGGACTGACTCGGTCCCGGATCGCCTTGCCGAACGCGGCGCCGCGCCGCGGCCTCGGAACCGCACCGCTTTAGCCGCGGGGCGCGTCCGGCCGGGTATGAGCTGGTCGCTGGAGCGCGACGACGGTACGATCTCCGAATGGGAGCGGTCGGACGGGTACGCGACCGTCAGGCTCCGCGAGCGCGCGGCGGGCGGCTTCGTCGCCCGCCTCGACGTGATGGAGCAGGCGGCCGACGAGTCGGCCTACGAGCGGGTCCGGTTCGACGACCGCGAGGCCGCCGAAGCGCGAGCGACCGAGTGGCGCGACGCCCGCGACCTCGACGAGTAGCGCGGACTACTCGATGTCGACCGCGTCGTCGAGGAAGACCTGGCACTCCACGGTCCGGCCCTCGGGATCCTCGGCGAAACACTGGTAGATGTCGTACGTCTCGTTCGCTCGCGGCTCTTTCACGACCGCGTCGCCGAGGGCGTCCGCGGCCGCGTCGACCCCCTCACGGTCCGGGTAGACGAACGTGAGGATGCCGCAGTCGTCGGCCGCGTCGCGCTCGCAGAACCCGAACAGGAACCCGTCGAACTCCAGGATCGTACAGTCGGGCTGTTCGAGGCGCACGGTCGCGTCCAGCCGCTCGCGGTAGAACTCGACGACCGCGTCGCGCCGCTCCGTCGCGTGGAAGACGATTCCGGTCACGTCCGGCCGCTCGCGCGGCGATCACTTCATCGCACCGGAGGCCCGTTGTCACACCAGACGGCTGGTTATCGCTCCGGGTGCGTCGGGGCGTCGAACCCGCCGCGGACGAGCGGTTTCGCGACGTGGCGGCGCGCGCTCGGCGGCACCTCGTACCACCCGGCTTCGAGGTCGCGATCGATCGGCTCCGCGACCTTCCCCGGCGCGCTCGTCCCGCAGTCGCGACACCGGTACCCCTGCCCCTTCCCCGCCGACGACATCGAGCGCCCGCAGTCCGGGCAGGTCGGGACCGCGGGCGCGGTCCGAACGAGGTCGCGAACGGCGAGCTTCTCAAGCTTCAGGGTGCTCTCGGGGCCGTCCGCGTCGTTCCGCACCTCGTGTTCCCCGCAGAGCGTGACCCGGTCGCCCGGTCGGAGCGCACGGACCCGGTCGCGGAACCGGCCCGTAGGCGCGAACGCGACGGCGCGGAGGGAGCCACCGGAACCGACGCGGAGGGAGTCACCGGAATCCAGCGTGTCGCGGTCGCCCGCGACCTCGACGTGGACGTGGCCCCCCTGTTTCGTCTCCGGCGCGCTCGCCACCTTCCCGGCGACCCGGTAGCCGGCGCCGTCGCGGAGGTCGCCGATCCGCCCCGGCGCGAGGTGGGCGTCGGTGCCCTGGTTCGTCAGGAAGGTCGCCGCGCGGTCGACCGCCTCGCCGTCGATGTCGGCCGCGACGTCGCGGCACGCGGTCGGGTCGTCGCCCCGGATCCCGTGGAGGATCGGGCCCGGTGCGTTGGGCACGCAGACCGCGGCGCCCGTCTCGCGGTCGACGGTGTCCCAGACGGTCGGGTACCCCGCGTCGGCGGCGGCGAAGACGCTCTCGGCGTCGACCTCGCGGGGCGTCCCGCAGCGGTCGAGCTCGCGGTATGAGATCCGCTCGAACGTCCAGTCATCGAACGCGGCCGGCGCGCCCACCGCCGCGAGCGCGCCGATCCGCCCCCGTCCCGCGACGGCGTCGGCGTCGTCCGCCCCCACCGCTCCGCCCGCTCCGTTCGCCCCGCCGGCCCCCTCCGCTCCGCCCGCTCCGTTCGCCCCGCCGGCCCCCTCCGCTCCGCCCGCTCCGTTCGCCCCGCCCGCCGAGCCCACCGCGGCGTGTCGGAACCCGTGCTCCTCGGCCAGCTCGACCGCCTCCGCGACGGAGAGCCGCTCGCGGAGCGCGCGTCGCGCGAACGCGGCGACCGCGTCGGGGATCGGCGCCCCGGTCGGGTCGAAGGGGTCGCCGTCGACGTCGCGGTCGGCGACGACGACGCCGGGCGAGGTCCGCGGGTCGGCGGCCGCGGCGAACTCCGCGACCGTCTCGACGGCGACGGTCGCGGCCCGGTCGGCGTCGAGGCCGGAGACGTGGAGCGCGACCGCGGCGTTCCCGCGCGTCTTGTGTTTCACGGCCGGGTTCAGGCGGACGAGCAGCCGCCGCCGGATCCGGCCACCGTCGTCCGCGAGCCGCTCCGCGATCCGCGTCGCCACGTACGTCGTACACATCCCGCGCTCGCGGGAGTCGGTGTCGTCGACGGCGACGATCGGCATGCGACGGGGTTCGTGACGGCGCGACAAGCCCCTTTCGAGGGCGGTCGGATGGCTCCGGAGGCAGCCGACCCGCTCGCGGTGCCGGTCGAGTATTTAACCGTTTCCCGTGCTGAACGCGGAAAATCGCAGGCGGGCGGCAGTTTCGTCGGGAGCGCGACGACACAACGCATATATACGCCGAGCCGCTTGTTCCGGCTATGTCCCGGACTGCGCTCATCGGGAACGTCACCGCGATGCTGGAGGACGCAGGGTTCCTCGTCAGCGACCGGTGTGCGGTCCGGCCCAAGAGCTTCGACGTGGCGGCCCGCCGCGACGAGGACCTCCTCCTCTTAAAGATCCTCGGCAACGTCGACGCCCTCGACGCGGAGACCGGCGCGGAGATGCGCCGGCTCGGCGAGTACCTCAGGGGGACGCCGATGGTGATCGGGATCCGCACCCGCGACGAGGAGCTGAAGCCCGGCGTCGTCTACTTCCGACACGGCGTGCCGGTGATCAACCCCGACACCGCCTACGACCTGTTCGTCGAGGGGATGCCGCCGCTCATCTACGCGGCCCCCGGCGGGCTGTACGTCAGCCTCGACGGCGACCTGCTCGCCGACGAGCGCGAGGAGCGCGGCTGGTCGCTCGGCCGCCTCGCGAACGAGCTGGGCGTCTCCCGGCGCACCGTCTCGAAGTACGAGGACGGGATGAACGCCTCCATCGAGGTGGCGATCCAGCTGGAGGAGCTGTTCGACCAGCCGTTCTCCAGCCCCGTCGACGTGCTCGACGGCGCCGACGAGGTCCGCGACTCCGAGCCGACGCCCTCGGCGCCCGAGGCGGACCCCGACGACGAGCACGTCCTCGGCGTGCTCACGAGCGCCGGCTTCACCGTCCACCCGACCGCCCGCGCCCCGTTCAAGGCCGTCTCGGAGGACGAGGACAGCCCGGCGACGCGCGTGCTCACCGGCCACTCGGCGTTCACCGCCGCGGCCGAGAAGCGCGCCCGGATCATGTCCTCCATCGGCGAGGTGGCACAGACCCGATCGGTGTACTTCACCGAGGAGGACGAGAAGCGCGAGTCCGTCGACGGCACCGCTCTGGTCTCCTGCGAAGAGCTCGCCGCGGTCACCGACCCCGAGGAGATCCGCGAGCTGATCCGCGACCGCGCCCGCGCCCCCTCGGAGGCCTGACGGCGTCACGGCCGTTCGACCAGTTTTCGCGCTCCACCTTTACGGCTGAACAGCCTCCCTCGTCGGCCGGCCTCACCGACCGAGGAGCCGGCTGAAGAACCCGCCGTCCTTCTCCGGCCCCTCGTCGTCGTCCGCACCCGACCCCTCCCCGTTGCCGTCTTCCGCCCGCTCGTCGTCCGCCGCCGTCTCGTCGCCCGCGTCCGCCTGCTCGTCGTCCGCGTCCGCCTCGCTCTCGCCGTCCTCCTCCGACAGCACGGTGTTCATCGTCCCGGTGTCGTCGTCGCGGAACGGGATGCTGCCGGCGAGCTCGTCGTCGATGTCGTCGTCCGCCGCCGTCGGCTCGTCGCCCGCTCGCCTCTCGTCTCCGTCGCGCTCGGCGGCCGACTCGCGCGCCGTCTCGTCCGCGTCGGGGATCGTGTCCGACTCCTCGTCCGTCGCGGCCTCGGGGCCGGTGGCCTCGAGTTCGGCAGCCGCTCTCCCGCCGCTCACGGACTCGTCACCGGCGTCGGGTCTGCCGGCATCGTCGCTCTCGGTCGCCTCTTGATCGGCGTCGATGCCCTCGCGAGCCGCCCCGTCGCCCTCGTCGACGGACTCCTCCGGCTCGTCGCCGTCGTCGGGTGTTCCCTCGTCGGTCGTCTCGCCTCCGTCATCGTCGGAGGCCTCGCTCCTGCCGTCACCCGTGCCGTCGCCGTCTTCGTCGGTGTCGTCGTCCGCGACGTCCCCCGCCGCTTCGCTCTCGCTCGCGACGATGATGTCCTCGCCGTCGCCCGGCTCCGCCACCCCGGCGGCGTCGGGGTCCGCGACGATGATGTCCTCGTCCTCGTCGGTTCCTTCCTCGTCCTCCGGACCAATGTCGTCATCGTCCGAGTCGCCACCGTCCGAGTCGTCGCTCGCCGGCTCGTCATCATCGGCCGCCGGTCCGTCGTCGACGATCACCGCGTCGTCGTCCGCCGCGTCCGGTTCGGCCTCGTCGTCGCCGTGCGCGTCGTCCCCGCCCGCTGCGACCGCGGCCGCGGGCTCGTCGAGCCCGGGCCCCTCCACGTCCGCGCCGGTCAGCGCTCGTGCCAGGTCGCGGTACGCCCGCGTCGCCGGCGCGTCGGGCGCGGCGGAGAGCAGCGGGCGGTTCGCCGCCGCGGCCCGGGCCACGGCCTCGTCGTCCGGGACTCGTCCGAGGACTGCGGCGTCGAGCAGGGCCGTGACGACCTCGTCGGTGTCGTCGGTCACGCGGGTGATCGCGGCGCCCGCGACCGTCCCGCCGAGGCGCTCGGTCAGCTGTCGCGTCTTCTCGGTGTCGCCGAGGGCGCTCCGCTCCGGGGTGGAGACGAGCAGCGTCTCGTCGGCGATCGCGAGCGGGAGCGTCGAGTCGTGCGACAGGCCGGCGCCCGCGTCGACGAACACGTAGTCCGCGTCGTCGAACGCCTCGACGACCCGGCGGAGCCCCGACGGATCAGCGGCCGCGTACGCGTCGAGGTCGGTCGCCCCCGGGACGACCCGGAGCCCCGACGGCCCCTCGCGGACCGCCGCCTCCGGGTCCGCCTCGCCGGCGAGGACGTCGTGGAGGGTGGTCTCGCCCGGGGTCACCCCGACGGCGCCCGCGAGGTTCGCCATGCCGAGGTCGGCGTCGATCGCGACGACGTCGGCGCCCGAGTCCGCCAGGATCGTCGCCAGCGCGGCGGTCGTGGTGGTCTTCCCGACGCCACCCTTCGCCGACGCGACCGCATACACCGTTGCCATACGGTGAGGGTCCGGCGACTGCTACTTAAATGTAGGCGGCGGCGACCGGCGTTGCCGGCCGGGTTCGGTCCGCGACCGGTCTATATCGGCGAGAAACGGGCCGAACCCCCCGCGCACTTTCGCAAACACCTTATACGTCGCTTGTAGAGTTTCAGGCGATTAGTAGCATGGCGAGACCAGAGGTGCTCAACTCGATCAAGGAGGCCGAACGGGAGGCGGACGAGATCATCGCGGACGCGGAGTCGGACGCCGAGGAGCGCCTCGCCGAAGCTCGAAAGCGCGCGGACGAGATCCGCGCCGAGGCCGAGGAGGAGGCGGAAGCGGAGGCCCAAGAGCGGCTCGAAGCGGCCCGCGAGGAGATAGCGGAGCGGCGCGAGGAGATCCTCGAATCGGGGCGCGACGACCGCGACGAGCTCGAACGCGAGGCCCGCGACCGGGTGGAATCGGCCGTCGACTACGCCGTCGAGCAGTTCGAGGCGGCGGTTCACGACCAGGCCGAGGAGGCGGTGGATGCTCAGGCCTGAGCAGATGAGCCGGGTGTCGGTGACGGGCTCGAAGCGCGTCATCGACGACGTCATCGAGGCGGCGTACGCCCACCACTCCCTGCACGTCACGGACTACGACGACCGGTACGAGGGGTTCGACCCCGGAACGTCGCTCGAGGGCGCCGAGACGGTTAACGAGCGCCTCGTGACCGTCCGGTCGCTTGAGAGCATCCTCGACGTCGACGAGGACGACGCCGACGTCGCCCGGTCGCTGGACGACGACGAGCTCGTCGACGAGCTCGAACGCGTCCGCGAGCGGGTCAACGAGCTCAACGACGAGCGCGACGAGCTCCAGGCCGCGATCCGCGACCGGCAGGAGGAGATCGACCGGCTGGAGCCGTTCGCCGAGCTCGGGATCGACCTCGAGTACCTGCGCGGCTACGACTCGGTCGAGGTCGTCGTCGGCGAGGCCAAGCCCGCGGCCGTCGAGGCCGCGCTCGGAGACGCCGACTCGATCGACGTCTTCGACGTGTTCGTCGGCGGCGACGTGGTCGCCATCGTCGCGCGGCCGACCGACCCGGACGCCGAGGGCGTCGTTCAGGACGCGCTCGTCGGCGTCGACATCGCGCTGCTCGACGTCCCCGACGCGGACGCGAGCCCCGAGGAGTACGTCGCGGAGCTGGAGGCCGAGCAGGCCGACCTCCGCGACGAGCTCGACGCCGTCGAGCGCGAGCTCGAATCGGTGAAGGAGGAGGCGGCGGGCTTCCTGCTTCGCGCCGAGGAGGAGCTCACCATCGAGGCCGAGAAGAAGGAGGCGCCGCTCTCCTTCGCGACCACCGAGAACGCCTTCGTCGCGGAAGGGTGGGTGCCGACCGAGTCGTACCCCGACTTCGAGGCGGCGGTCGTCGACGCGGTCGGCGACCACGTCGAGGTCGAGGAGCTCGAACGCGCCTCGTTCACCCCCGACGGCGACCACCACACCGAGTCGGTCGACGACGAGAGTGGCGGATCCGCGGCGGAGAGCGCCGCGTCCGCGGACCGCGAGACGGAAACGGCTGTCGCCACCGACGGCGGCCACGCGGCCCACGGCACCGACGACCCGCCGGTCGTCCAGGATAACGGCAGCGCGGCCGGGCCGTTCGAACTGCTCGTTCAGGCGTTCGGTCGCCCGAAGTACTCGGAGTTCGACCCGACGCTCCTCGTCTTCCTCACGTTCCCGGCGATGTTCGGGTTCATGATCGGCGACGTGGGGTACGGCGTCCTCTACGCCGCCATCGGGTTCTTCATGTACTCCAAGTTCGACGGCGCCTTCCGCGAACTGGGCTCCGTCGCGATGTGGGCCGGCGGCTTCACGATACTGTTTGGCATCTACTACGGTATCGACCTGTTCGGCTACCACGCCTACCAGCTGCTCGGGATCCACTGGCCGGTCGAAGTCAAGGGGCTCTCGCCCGCCGACCTCGACTGGGGCCTGTCTTTCCTCGTCGTGAGCGTCGTGTTCGGGATCCTTCACCTGAACGTCGGCCACGTGCTCTCGTTCGTGAGCACCGCCCAGCAGCACGACCTGAAACACGCCGTCTACGAGGCCGGCTCGTGGCTGTTGATCCTCAACGGCGCGTGGATCTGGATCTTCAGCCGGGTGTTCCCCAACGCGAAGCCCGACTTCCTGTTCGAGGCCGTCTCGGTCCTGACGTTCGGCGCCGTCTCGTTCGGCGGGTTCCCGGTGCTGATCGGTTGGGCCGGCGCGGCCGCCGCGGTGCTCGGGCTCGTCCTGCTCGGGATCGGCGAGCCGCCGGAGCTGGCCGAGTTCCTCTCGCCCGTCGTCAACGTCATCTCGTACGCCCGGCTCATGGCCGTCCTGCTCGCGAAGGGCGGGATGGCGCTCGCGGTGAACCTGCTCGCGTTCGGCGCGTACATCGACGACGGCGGCGACGGGAGCTTCCACTTCATCTTCAGCGCGGATTACCTCTCGTACGTCCAGAGCCACCCGGAGGACTACGAGCTCGTCTTCGCGGGGATCACCACGGCGTTCGACCCCGCCTCGATCGGGCTCGTCGGGGTCGTCGCCCTCGTGGGCGGCATCGTCGTGGCCGTCGTCGGCCACATCGTCGTCCTCCTGCTCGGGGTCACCTCCGCCGGCATTCAGGCGGTCCGCCTTGAGTACGTGGAGTTCTTCGGGAACTTCTACGAGGGCGGCGGTCGCGCGTATCTCCCGTTCGGTCGCGACCGGAAGTACACCCGCGACGACTGACGGCCGGATCGGTCTCCGGCCGACGGTCGGTCTCGTCGCCTCGCGTGCGGTCGAACCCGGCAATCACGTCGGGTTTTGACGCGAATAGCACCCGCTTTCCCGCTGTTCTCCCGGATTCTGTTCGGTCGTTTTGGGAAGCTTTATGACTCCAGTAGGGGCAAATAGCAACCGTTCGGAGACGAGCAACAGCAACTACTACCAATGTTTGAAGCTACCAACGAACTCGGGAACCTCGTACTGTCGACCGGTGGAACGCTGACTGACCCCAACGCCGCGGCGGCGCTCGCCGTCGGGCTCGCGGCGCTGGGCGCAGGCTACGCGGAGCGCGGTATCGGGTCGGCCGCCGTCGGCGCGATGGCCGAGGACGACGACCTCTTCGTCAACGGGCTCATCCTGACGGTCCTTCCCGAGACGATCGTCATCCTCGCGCTCGTCGTCGTCTTCATCGTCGGGTAACTCTCCAGCGTTTTTCAACCAATGAGTTTGGAAACCGTCGTTGAGGACGTTGAAGATGAGGCCCGCGCGCGTGCGGAGGAGATCCGCGAACAGGCCGAGGCGGAGGCCGACGAGATCGTCGCCGACGCCGAGGCCGACGCGGAGCGCATCCGCGAGGAGCGGCTCACCGAGGTCGAGAGCCAGATCGACCAGGAGCGCGAGCAGACGCTCTCCTCGGCGAAGCTCGAGGCCAAACAGGAGCGGCTGGGCGCCCGCCGCGACGTCTTGGAGGACGTCCGCGACGACGTCGAGGCGGCGATCGCCGGCCTCGACGGTGACGACCGCCGCGAGCTCACCGAGGCCCTACTCGACGCGAGCCTCGCGGAGTTCGACGACGACGAGGACGTCGCCGTCTACACCCGCGCCGAGGACGTCGAGCTGCTCGAGGAGCTCGTCGCGGACCGCAACGCCGAGGTCGACGGGGAAGTCGACTGCCTCGGCGGCGTCGTCGCCGAGAGCGACACCTCCCGCGTTCGCGTGAACAACACGTTCGACTCGGTCCTGGAGTCCGTCTGGGACGACGAGTTGAAGAACATCTCGGAGCGGCTGTTCGACCAATGAGCGCCGCCGGTAGCTCGAACCCCGAGTACGTCGTCGCGCGGGTTCGTGCCCGCCGCGGCAGCCTCTACGGGGACGAGGAGTACCGCAAGCTCACCCGGATGGGGCCGGCCGAGATCGCTCGGTTCATGGAGGAGTCGACGTACGGCGCGGAGATCAACGCGCTCGGCAGCCGCCACGGCGGCGTGGACCTGATCGAGTACGCGTTGAACCGGAACCTCGCCGAGCAGTTCGACGCCATCCTCGACTGGAGCGAGGGGTCGCTGTACGACCTGATCGCCCGGTACCTCCGGAAGTTCGACGCCTGGAACGTGAAGACGGTCATCCGCGGCGCCTACACCGACGCGGACCAGTCGGCCGTCGAGGTCGACCTGATCCGCGCCGGCGAGTTCGACGACCGCCGGATCCGCCGCCTGCTGGAGGCGGACTCGATCGACGCCGTGATCGAGGTCCTCGAAGACACGATCTACGGGGAGCCGCTGCGTGAGGCGTACGCGGAGTACGAGGAGACGGACGTGCTGGTGCCCTTGGAGAACGCGGTCGACCGCGCGTTCTACGAGCGGCTCCTCTCCGGGCTCGGCGGCGACGAGCCGACCCGGCAGTACGAGTCGTTCCTCAAGGCGGAGGTCGACTTCCGGAACGCGACGAACGCGCTCCGGCTCGCCCGTTCGGGCGCGGACATCGACCCCGCGGCGTACTTCATCGAGGGCGGCGACCTGTTCACCCGGTCGTCGCTCGCTCGGCTGGCGCAGAACCTCGACGAGCTCGTCGAGTTCATCGGCGACAGCCAGTACGGCGACGAGCTCGGGCCCGCGCTGCGCGAGCTCGAGGAGGCGGACAGCCTCATCGCGTTCGAACACGCGATCGACGGCGCCCTGCTCGCGTACGGCGACCGGCTCGGCACGATCCACCCGGTGTCGGTCACCCCGGTTATCTCGTACATCCTCGCGAAGGAGCGCGAGACGGAGAACATCCGGGCGATCGCTCGCGGGAAGGAGGCCGGCCTCTCGCCCGACGAGATCGAATCGGAGCTGGTGATAACATGAGCCAGGAGATAGCGGTCGTCGGCAGCCCGGAGTTCACGACCGGATTCCGCCTCGCCGGCGTCCGGGCGTTCGAGAACGTCCCGGACGACGAGAAGGAGGAGAAGCTCGACGACGCCGTCGAGCGGACGCTCGACGACGAGGGCGTCGGCATCATCGTGATGCACGACGACGACCTCGACCACCTCTCGCGGGGGACCCGCGAGGCGGTCGAGGGGAGCATCGAGCCGGTCCTCGTGACGCTCGGCGGCTCCGGCGCCGGCAGCGGCGGGCTGCGCGACCAGATCAAACGCGCCATCGGCATCGACCTGATGGAGGAAGACGACTAATATGAGCAAAGCAGACACAACCGACGCCGAGACGGACAACGGCGTCATTCAGAGCGTGAGCGGTCCGGTCGTGACCGCCCGCGATCTCAACGCCCGCATGAACGACGTCGTCTACGTCGGCGACGAAGGGCTCATGGGGGAAGTGATCGAGATCGAGGGCGACCTCACGACCGTTCAGGTGTACGAGGAAACCTCCGGCGTCGGCCCCGGCGAACCCGTCGAGAACACGGGCGAGCCGCTGTCGGTCGACCTCGGCCCGGGGATGCTGGACGCCATCTACGACGGCGTTCAGCGCCCCCTGGACGTGCTGGAGGGCAAGATGGGCAGTCCGTACCTCGACCGCGGGGTCGACGCGCCCGGCATCGACCTCGAGGAGAAGTGGGAGTTCGAGCCCGAGGTCGAGGAAGGCGACGTCGTCGAGCCCGGCGACATCGTCGGCGTCGTCGAGGAGACAGTCACCATCGACCACAAGGTCATGGTGCCGCCGGACTACGAGGGCGGCGAGGTCGTCGCCGCCGAGGCCGGCAGCTTCGACGTCACCGAGACGGTCGTCGAGCTCGACAACGGCGAGGAGGTCTCGATGCACCAGGAGTGGCCGGTGCGCGAGGCCCGCCCCGCCAACGACAAGAAGACGCCCCGGACGCCGCTGGTGTCCGGCCAGCGCATCCTCGACGGCCTGTTCCCCATCGCGAAGGGCGGGACGGCCGCGATTCCCGGCCCCTTCGGCTCCGGGAAGACGGTCACCCAGCACCAGCTCGCGAAGTACGCCGACGCGGACATCATCGTCTACGTCGGCTGCGGCGAGCGCGGCAACGAGATGACCGAGGTCATCGAGGACTTCCCCGAGCTGGAGGACCCGGCCAACGGCAACCCGCTGATGGCCCGCACCTCGCTCATCGCGAACACGTCGAACATGCCCGTCGCGGCGCGTGAGTCCTGTATCTACACCGGGATCACGATCGCCGAGTACTACCGCGACATGGGGTACGACGTGGCGCTGATGGCCGACTCCACCTCGCGGTGGGCGGAGGCGATGCGCGAGATCTCCTCCCGGCTGGAGGAGATGCCCGGCGAGGAGGGGTACCCCACGTACCTCGCCGCCCGGCTCGCGCAGTTCTACGAGCGCGCCGGCTACTTCGAGAACATCAACGGGACGGAGGGCTCCGTCTCGGCGATCGGCGCGGTGTCGCCGCCCGGCGGCGACTTCTCCGAGCCGGTCACCCAGAACACCCTGCGGATCGTGAAGACGTTCTGGGCGCTCGACGCGGACCTGGCGGAGCGCCGCCACTTCCCGTCGATCAACTGGAACGAGTCCTACTCGCTGTACAAGGACCAGCTGGACCCCTGGTTCGAAGACGAGGTCGCCGACGACTGGGCGGAGCGGCGCCAGTGGGCGGTCGACGTGCTCGACGAGGAGACGGAGCTGCAGGAGATCGTCCAGCTCGTCGGGAAGGACGCCCTGCCCGACGACCAGCAGCTCATCCTGGAGGTCGCGCGCTACCTGCGCGAGGCGTACCTCCAGCAGAACGCGTTCCACCCGGTCGACACCTTCTGTCCGCCGGAGAAGACGTACCTCATGCTGACGACGATCCAGAAGTTCAACGACGAGGCGTTCGACGCCCTCGACGCAGGCGTCCCCGTCGAGGAGATCGTCGACACCGAAGCCGCCCCGCGGATTAACCGCATCGGCGTCCAAGAGGACTACAAGGAGTACGTCGAGGATCTCAAAGCCGAGATCACCGAGGAGCTCCGGAGCCTCTACTGACCATGAAAGAGTATCAAACCATCACCGAGATCAGCGGCCCCCTCGTGTACGCCGAGGTCGACGAGGCGATCGGCTACGACGAGATCGTCGAGATCGAGACGGCACAGGGCGAGACGCTGCGCGGACAGGTGCTCGAATCCTCGGAGGACGTGGTCGCGATCCAGGTCTTCGAGGGCACCTCCGGTATCGACAGAGACGCGTCCGTCCGCTTCCTGGGCGAGACGATGAAGATGCCCGTCACCGAGGACCTCCTCGGGCGGGTGCTGGACGGCTCCGGCCGCCCGATCGACGACGGCCCGGAGATCGTTCCCGAGGAGCGCCAGGACATCGTCGGCGCGGCGATCAACCCGTACTCCCGGGAGTACCCCGAGGAGTTCATCGAGACGGGCGTCTCCGCTATCGACGGCATGAACACCCTGGTGCGCGGCCAGAAGCTCCCGATCTTCTCCAGCTCCGGCCAGCCGCACAGCGAGCTGGCGATGCAGATCGCGCGGCAGGCCAGCGTGCCCGAAGAGGAGGAGGCCGGCGACGACGAGGAGGGCTCCGAGTTCGCCGTCATCTTCGGCGCGATGGGGATCACCCAAGAGGAGGCCAACGAGTTCATGGAGGACTTCGAGCGCACCGGCGCCTTGGAGCGCTCGGTCGTCTTCATGAACCTCGCGGACGACCCCGCGGTCGAGCGGACGGTCACGCCGCGGATGGTCCTGACGACCGCCGAGTACCTCGCCTTCGAGAAGGACTACCACGTCCTCGTCATCCTGACGGACATGACCAACTACTGCGAGGCGCTCCGCGAGATCGGGGCGGCCCGCGAGGAGGTGCCCGGCCGACGCGGGTACCCCGGGTACATGTACACCGACCTGGCGCAGCTGTACGAGCGCGCCGGCCGGATCAAAGGGCGTGAGGGGTCGGTCACGCAGATCCCGATCCTCACGATGCCTGGCGACGACGACACCCACCCGATCCCGGACCTGACCGGGTACATCACGGAGGGGCAGATCTACGTCGACCCCGACCTGAACAGCCAGGGCCTGCAGCCGCCGATCAACGTCCTCCCCAGCCTGTCGCGGCTGATGGACGACGGGATCGGCGAGGGGCTCACCCGCGCCGACCACGCCGACGTGAAAGACCAGATGTTCGCGGCGTACGCGGAGGGCGAGGACCTCCGCGACCTCGTGAACATCGTCGGTCGCGAGGCGCTGTCGGAGCTCGACAACAAGTACCTCGACTTCGCGGACGCGTTCGAGTCCGAGTTCATCGACCAGGGCTTCGAGACGAACCGCGACATCGACGAGACGCTCTCTATCGGTTGGGACCTCCTCTCGATGCTGCCGAAGGACGCCCTCAACCGGATCGACGAGGAGTTCATCGAGGAGCACTACCGCGAGGACGACTCCGAGCGCGAAGTCCTCGAAGCGGCCGACTGACGCCGCGACTCACTTTTTGCCGCCCGTCGCACGCTCGCCGGACAGCGACGGCGCCGCCGGAAGTCGGCCGTCGACGGGGTCGGATCGATCCCCGCTCGCCGGCCCGCCGAACCGACGCGTCTGAAAAGAATTATCCGCCTCGGAGCGGAACCTTCCCTCAAGATGGCCAAGGACGTCAAACCGACGCGGAAGAACCTGATGGCGATCGAGGACCGCATCGAGCTCTCCGAGCGCGGTCACGACACGCTCGAACAGAAGCGCGACGGGCTCATCATGGAGTTCATGGACATCCTCGACCAGGCGCAGGACGTCCGGTCGGAGGTCTCCGAGAACTACGAGACGGCCCAGCGCAAGATCGACATGGCCCGGGCGATGGAGGGCGACGTCGCCGTCCGCGGCGCGGCCGCGGCGCTGAAAGAGCACCCCGAGATCACGACCCAGTCGAAGAACATCATGGGCGTCGTGGTCCCGCAGATCGAGTCCTCGAAGGTGAAGAAGAGCCTCGACGAGCGGGGCTACGGCCTGCTCGGCTCCTCGGCGCGCATCGACGAGGCGGCCGACGCCTACGAGGAGCTCTTAGAGAAGGTCATCCTCGCCGCCGAGGTCGAGACGGCGATGAAGAAGATGCTCACGGAGATCGAGACGACCAAGCGCCGCGTCAACGCCCTGGAGTTCACCCTGCTCCCGACCCTCTACGAGAACCAGGAGTACATCGAGCAGAAGCTCGAAGAGCAGGAGCGCGAGGAGATCTTCCGCATGAAGAAGATCAAGGCGAAAAAGGAGGAAGAGGAGAAGGCGGAGGCCGAGGAGGCGGCCGCGGCGGTCGCGGCCGCGGAGACCGAAGAGCCCGAACCCGCCGACTGACGCCCCGCCGCGGCGCCGGGTTCCGAACTGCCATCACCGCTTGCGCGTCGGTCGCCGTTTCTCTCTCTGCCGTCGACTTTTAATTGAGTCCGTCCGTACCGACGAGCGTGTCCTGTCCACACTGCGACGCCGACGTCGTCGCGTTCGCCGTGCCGCCCGCGCTCCGCGAGCACGCCCCGGCCGACGCGGCCGCGATCTGTACCCGGTGTCTGCGGGTCGTCGCCGCGGACGAGGCGGGGGTCGTGGGTGAGATGTCGGAGGGTTCCGACCTGTCGGCGGTCGACTCCGCGTTCCCGTCCGGCGAGGCCGGCGTCGCGCTGGCGCTCTGCTGCGGGAAGCTGGACTCGTTCGCGCTCAACCGCGCGTCGATCGAGGCGCTGATCGCCCACGCGGAGCGGGCTGGCGCCGACGCGTTCGCCTTCTTCGACCGGCTCGACGCGCCCGAGGCCGCGTTCGACTTAGAGAGGCGGCGGGCGGCGCTCCGCGACGCGATTTAGGACTGATAGATTTTGTTGAAACTCGACGTTGACGGCGGTAGTTTATAAGTAGCTGATTGCGGATCGACGGGGAACACCTCCAAAGCCCCAGTCGCGAGGACGCCGTACGCTCGCTGCGCTCCTCGGTCGCTCGTTTCACTCGCTCCCTGCGGTGCTTACGTCGCCTACGGCGTCCTCGCGACTGCCCCTTTGAGCCCCACCCGACAGCGACCGCACCACCGGAAGACGGTCCTGCTCGCTCCCTTCGGTCGCTGCGCGGGCTGCGACTTCCGTACTCCCGCTCGCTCCCTCCGGTCGCTCGCGGGACCGCGCCTCACGCCTCCCCAGCCTCGTCGCTCACGCCCTACGGGCGTTCGCGACTCCCTCGCGCGTGCTGTCTCGCGGCCGCCCCCGGCGGCCGCTCGCAGGCACGCGCCACCGCATCGCTATTTATAAATATCGACCCCTCTCGCTCTCCGAGATTTAAATATCGCATCGCTCGTCGGCGTCTCCGTGCTGACCGGGATCCGTCCAGTCGTTCCGTCAGAGGTCGACGCCGTCCGGATCGTTCCACTCGTCGTCGCCGTTGTCCGCGTCGTCGTCGTCCGCCTCCGTCCCCGCCGGGCCGAGGCGTTTCTCGCCTTGGCGCGACTCGTGGACCGCGAAGCCGCCGGTCCGGCCGTCGTCGCCGCCGGCGTACGGGTCCTCCTCGGGGTCGTAGTCGAGTTCGTCGCGTTCGAAAATGTACGCGAGGAAGCCGAACAGCGGGACGGCGAACGAGATGAGCGCCCACTTGCGCGGGTTCATTCCGTACTTGGGCGCGTCGACGTACGCGTAGGCGGCGAAGCCGACGAGCCACGCGAGCGGGACGCCGACGAGGATGACGGCGACGAGCGGCTGCATACCGACGCTTCGGGTGCGTCGTAATAAGGCTGCGGTCGAGGCCGCGCTCCGTCGGGGCCTAGAGGAACGGCCGCCAGTAGTACGGGCTGACGAACCCCTCGATGACGGCGGCGACGGCGAACAGGATCTGTCTCTTATACACATCTCTGATGGCNGGGGAGCCGCTCGCGGCTCGCGCGGCCGCGGAGCGTCCGCCACGAGACCGCCCCGAGGTGGACGCCGAGCGCGCCCGAGACGACGAGCGCGGGGATCTCGAAGATCCCGTGCGGGACCACGAACGCGACGAGCGCGAGGAGGTTCTCCTCCAGGGCGGCGGTGGCGCCGAGCGCGAGGCCGTTGAACGCGAGCGACGAGAGCGCCGGGAGGACGAACCCCGCCCCGGAGAAGGCGGTCGCGATCGCGACCCCCCAGTTGTTCCCGAAGTACGTCAGCGTCGCCACGGGCGGGATCTGTCCGGCGATCCGCCCCTCGATCGAGGTCGGGACCGCCTCGGCGAACGGCGCGGCGGCGTACCACCCGACCGCGCCGAACCCGACCGCCACCGCGAGCGCGAGGGCGTGACTGCCCGGCGTCGACCGGACGAACCCGGCCAGCTCTCGCCACCCGCGGCGGAGGCCGCCGACGAACTGCGCCCTGACGCCGGCCTCGGGCGGCGAGACGGGGTCGACCGTCCCGCGGTAGTCGCCGTAGAGGACGGTCTTCAACAGGTCGAGCGCGGGCGCGACGACGACCGCGCTGGCGAGCGCGACGACGGGGCCGCCCCCGAGGAACGCGATCCCCGAGGCGACCGACGCGACGGCGACCAGCGCGCCGATCGCGACCACGAGGTAGGCGGCGGCGTCGACGGGGTTCGAGCGCACGAAGCCGCCGGCCCCCTCGATCCCCCCGACCACGCCGGCGTCGTCGACGACGACGGCCACCGGGGCGAACGCGAAGAGGATCCGGACGAGCGCGAGGGCGACGAGGCCGACGAGGAGGGCGGCGACCGCGACCGCCGCGCCGAGGAACGGGTTCGCGAGGAACGCCGCGCCGACCGCGATCGACCCGAGCGCGACGACGGCGATCCAGAGGAGCAGCTCGGCGACGTAGAGGCCGAGGAACGTGAGCCAACGCGATCGGGCGCCTGCGACTCCCCCGACGAGCCCCCGCTCGTCGCGGAGGCTCGCGATGACCGCGGAGAGCTGGCCGGCCGAGACGACGGCGTACGCGACGACAGCGAGGACGAACGTGGCGAGCACGCCGGCGGCGAAGAGGATCCCGGCGGTCGGCGTGAGCAGGGGTTCGAACGCGGGCGCCACCCCCTCGGCCCACGCCTGAAACGCCTCGGCGTCCTGCGGGTCCGGGGGCGACTCGACCCCGGCGAGCGCGTCGCCGACGGCCGCGAGTCTCCCGGTGAGTTCGAGGTGGAGATAGATCCCCGCGAGCGCGGCGAACGTGCCGAGGCGGGCGATCACCGGCACCGCGGTGCCGAGGAGGTAGAAGGGGAGGACGTCGGCGGGGCGTCGGCGGAGGGTCGCTGTCGTTGCCGTGACGGCGGCGGAGAGGTCCATGTCACTCGATCGGCCGTCCGATACTTAAAAACGGTCGTGTCGTGGGGTCGGCGGCTGCTCGGCCGCGAGTCAGTCCCAGAACGACTGCGTGCGGGCGTACTCGCGCTCCTGGCGGAGCACGTCGCGGTAGAACTCGTCTTCGTCCTCGCGGAGCTTATTGATGATCCGCGCGGCGTTGTGCGGGCCGACGCCGCGCGCGGCGAGGGCGATCACCGCCCGCTTCCCGTGCGTCTGGACGAGGCTCGCGGCGCGGTGGGCGCGCTCGGTGCGGCGCTCCTGCTCGTCGTCCTTCTCGGGCGCGCGCACCGCCTCGACCGTCTCCTCGTCCCACGGGTTCAGCGCCGCGATCCGGGTGGAGCCGCAGTCGGGGCACTCGGGCTGGTCGCGGACGCGCCGGACCTTCGTCGTGTGTTTCCAGTCCGTACAGTGGAGGCAAAAGAGGATGACGCGGTCGTCCCGAATCCGCTCTCTGACCGTCTCGATCACGTCGGCGTCGGCGTTGTCGGGCACGAGGAACTCCGTGCCGGCGGAGCGGCCCGCGGTGCCCAGGGGGGTGCGCTCGCGGGCGATCGCCAGGTCGAGCGAGCCGTCGCGGCCGCCGTCTCCCGACTGGATCCCGGCGAGCAGGTCGGCGGTCTCCGGCACCGCGAGGTCGGCGTGGAACACCTCGCGGAGCGCCTCGTCGTAGACGGGGGTGTCTTCGAGGGCGGCGAGTAAGCGGTCGCCGCCGAACTTCCCTCGCCCCTCCTTGTACCGCTTGACGGCGCCGAACTTCGCGGCGACCTGCGCGAGCGTGAACTTCAGCGCGTCCGACTTCTTCACCGCGAGCTCGAGGTACGCCTCCAGCCGGTCGGGGTCGGTCGTCTCCAGCACCTCGCGGAACGTTCCGGGATCGACCCCGTGAGGCACCTCGAACTCGATCCGGTACGGGTCGACGTCCATCCCGACCGAGGAGCCGGCGCGCTGGCCGACCAGCGCCGCGAGCAGGCGCGCGAGGGTCTCGTTGACCTCGTGGCCGAAGGCGGCGTTGACGGCGACGGTGCGCGCGCTCCCCTCGATCACGATCCGCTCGTCGGTCGGCACCGGGTGGCCGGCGTCGACGTGGTCGACGACCGACGTCAGGGCGGCCGCGACCGTCTCCTCGCCGGTCGGGTACCGTTCCGCGAGGTCGGCGGCGACGGCTTCGGGCGTCGACCCGGCCGCCAGTGCGGTCGCGGCCTCGCCGCGTATCCGCCCGACCTCCTCGGCGACGGGCTTGGGGACCGGGATCTCCTGGCCCACCCACGAGGGCACCTCGCCGGTCGGGTCGGGGATCGGCGTCACGTTCACGCGCTCCTCCTCCTCGTCGATCTCCGTAATCCGCCACATCTCGCCGCGCTGGACGAACGTCTCGCCCGGGCCGGCGAAGTTGACGACGAACTGCTCGTCGAGGGTGCCGATGCCGCGTCTGGAGGACATGTCGTACACCTCGTAGGTGGCCTCGTCGGGGATCATCGAGAGGTTCGCGTAGAAGTACTGCCAGGTGCCGCCCGACTTCTCGAGCGTGTCCGTCTCCTCGTCGAGCCACAGGAGGCGGTTCCCGTCGAGCTCGCGGACCACCTCCTGGAACTGCGGCTCCGAGAGGTCGGCGAACGGGTAGGCGTTCGTGACCGTCTCGTACGCCTCGCGGGCGTGGACCTCCCCCTCGTCCATCACGACCCCGACGATCTGGTTCGCGACCGTGTCGAGGCTGCCGTGGTGGATGTTCGCGGGCTCGACGAGCTCCTCGCCCGCTCGGCGCGCGATGGCGAGGGCTTCGAGCGTGTCGTCGCCGCCCTGCGTCACGACGGTCCCCTCGGAGACGAGGTCGCGGCGGTGGCCCGCGCGCCCGACGCGCTGGAGCAGGCGGGCGACCTCGCGGGGGCTCCCGTACTGGACGACGTGGTCGACGCGCCCCACGTCGATCCCGAGCTCCATCGAGGAGGTGCAGACGAGCCCGTCGAGGTCGCCGGACTTGAACCGGTCTTCCACGTCGATCCGCACCTCCTTCGACAGCGAGCCGTGGTGGAGCTCGATCTCGGTGGGATTCTCGGTTCCCTTGTCTCGCTCGTTCTCCGCGAGCGTCTTGAACCGCGAGCCCAGCGCCTCCGCGGTCTGTCGCGTGTTGACGAATATCAGCGTCGACTCGTGGTTCGCGACGATCTCCCGGATCGTCCGCACGTGGCTCGCGGTCGTCTCGTCGACCGCGAGTTCGCCCGCGAGGCCCGTGTCGCGGTCGGTTATTTCGGGGTCGAGAACGCGCACGTCGGTCCGGGTCCCGGCCGCGACCTCGACCGTCTCGAACTCGCGGTCGCCGGGGCGGTCCGGGTCGCGTTTCCCCGTCCCGACGAGGAACCGGCCGACCTCCTCCGGGTCCCCCACCGTCGCGGAGAGGCCGACCCGCTGGAACGGCCCCGCGACGCGGCGGAGGCGTTCGAGCCCTATCGTGAGCTGCGCGCCGCGCTTCGCCGACGCGAGTTCGTGGACCTCGTCGATCACGACGTGTGCGACGTCTTCGAGGGCGACCCGCATCTTCGAGCCGGTCAAGATTGCTTGGAGGCTCTCCGGCGTCGTGATGAGCACGTCGGGCGGGTCGTCGGCCTGCTTGCTCCGCTCGTACTGGGTGGTGTCGCCGTGGCGCACCGCGACCTCGACGCCGAGCGTCTCGCCCCACCACTCCAGCCGGTCCATCATGTCGCGGTTGAGCGCGCGGAGGGGGGTGATGTAGAGGGCGGAGATCCCCTCTCGGGGCTGGTCGCCGGGCGAACTCCGGGCGGCCACGATCGCGTCGAAGACGGGGAGCATCGCGGTCTCCGTCTTCCCGGTGCCCGTCGGCGCGAGGACGAGGGCGTTCTTCCCCTCGGCGAGCGGCGGAATGGCTTCGCGTTGGGGTTCGGTGGGCGTGGTGAACCCCCGGTCCGAGAGCGCCTCGCGGATCTCGCTCCCGAGGTTCGCGAACGCGTCCATCCCCGAGGGTTCCGCCATGCTGTGATCGTCTATGGTTGGGCGCTCGGGCGATTAAGCCCGTCGCCCCGGGAAGTTCGGACGGTCGACCGCGCGGCCGAGCGCTGCCGTCGCCGGAGGGGCCGCGCGCCGATCACTCGGCGAGCGGCAGCTCGACGACGAACACGCTCCCCGTCGGCTCGTTGTCCTCGATCCACACGTCGCCGTCGTACCTGTTGATGAGCGTCTTGACGAGGTACAGGCCGATCCCGGTTCCGCCGCTCTCCAGTCCCTTCTCGCCCTCCTGAAAGATCTGCTCTTTGTGATCGTCCGGGATTCCGGGCCCGTTGTCTGCGATCGAGACGCACACCGCGTCCTCCGACACGCTGGTCGAGATCGTGATCTCGGCCACCTGCTTGTCGTTGTGGACGACCGCGTTCGTCAGCAGGTTCCGGAACACCGCCTCCAGCAGGCCGTCGGCCAACACCGTCACGTCCGGGATCGCTCCGTTCACCGTGACCGTCGCGCGGTCTTTCTCGGACCGGATCCGTTCGATCTGCTGGTTGAGTTCGGCGCGGAGATCGACCGGCTCTTGGTCGGTTCCGACCTGTAGCAACACGTCGGTGACGTCCCTGGCGGTCTCCGTGATGTCGGCCGCCTGCTTCGCCGCCCCGATGACCGTCCGCGCGTACGTCCGGCTCTGGTCGTCCGGCAGCGAGTCCTCGAGCAGTTCGGTGTACGACTTGACGACCATCAGCTGATTCCGGATGTCGTGGCGCACGACTTGGTTGAGCAGCATGAGGGTGTCCCGCTGCTCTTCGAGCGTCTGCTCGTACCGCTTGAGGTCGGTGACGTCGCGGGCGTATCCCAGAACGGCGTCTTCACCCGTTTCCGGAACCTTGTAGGGGATCTTCACCGTCTGGAGGATGCGCGTTTCGCCGGCCGCCGTCGTCAACGTCTCCTCGCCGACGTTCTTCGGTTCCCCGGACTCGATCACCTCCAAGTCGTCCTGTCGGAACTCGTCGGAGTCGTCGACGTCCGGGATGATATCGCCCTCCGACCGCCCCTCGACCTCCTCGGGCGACAGCCCGTACGCCGCTGCGGTCGCCTCGTTGGCCAGGAGGTACTCGCCCTCGCGGTTCTTCACGAACACGAGGTCCGGCACGAGGTCGATGACCGTCCGCAGCTCCTCGCGCGTCGACTCGAGGGCCATCTCGTACCGCTTCCGCTCGGTGATGTCTTGAAACAGTCCGAGCGCCCCGACGACCTCCCCCGCGCCGTCGAACTGCGGATCGCCGATCGTCCTGACCCACCGGGTTCGTCCGGTCGCCGTGACGATCCGCAGTTCGAGGTCGTACGACTCGCCCTCCTCCGTCAGCCGCTCGAACGCCCGTTCGATCGCGTCCCGGTCGTCCGGGTGATAGAACTCTATTCCGTCTTCCAGCTCGACCGTCTCGTCGGCCGGCACCTCGTGGATCCGGTACACCTCGTCGCTCCACGTGAGCGACTCGGCGACCAGGTCGACCTCCCACCAGCCGATCGACGCGCTCTCTTGGGTGCGCTCGATGAGGGCTCGCGTGCGCTCCAGCTCCGCCTCTCGCCGCTTCCGGTCGTCGATGTCGAGGTGGATTCCGACGGCTCGGACCGGCTCCCCGTCGTCGTCGCGCTCGACGACCCTTCCGACGTCGCGGATCCACTTCCACTCGCCCGCCGCGGTTCGCATCCGGTGTTCCGCGTCGTAGTACTCCGCCTCGCCCGCCATGTGTTCCGACAGGGCGTCTTCGACCGCCGCGAGGTCGTCGGGGTGGACGCGCCGCTCCCACGCGTCGAGGCGCGGTTCGATCTCGTCGGGCGAGTGGCCAAGCATCTCGGCCCACTGATCGTTGAACTCGACCTCGTCGGTGGTCATGTCCCAGTCCCAGACGCCGATCTGCGCGCCCTCGACCGCGAGCTCGAGCCGGTCTTTGATCTGCTGGAGGGTTCGCTCCCGCTCTCTCTGCTCGGTGATATCGGTCGAAACCCCACACACTCCGCGGATCGATCCCTGCTCGTCGTATACGGGAGACTTCCGCGTCAGTCGAATGCTCTCTCCGGCGGGGGTCGGAACCGTCTCCTCGATCTCGATCGACTCGCCGCCCTCGATCACTCTGCGGTCGTCCGCTCGGGCCTGCGCCGCGACGGCCTCCGGGAAGAGGTCCTCGTCGGTCATTCCGACGGGGTCCTCGTCGATGTCGAACACGTCGCGGCACGCCTGGTTCATGAGGAGGTACCGCCCGTCGGTGTCTTTCAGGAACACCGCCGCGGACATCGTCTCCAACACGGTCTGGAACCGGCGGTACGTCTGCCGGAGTTCCCGCTCGCGTTCCTTCTGCTCCGTGATGTCGCGAGCGATGCCGATGATCTGCGTCACCGTTCCGTCCTCCGTGACCGGCGTCAGCTTCGTCTGCCAGTCCGTTGTCCCGGCCGGGAAATCGAGCCGCTCTTCGTACTCGATCGTCGTCCCCTCCTCGACGCACCGGCGGTAGTTCGCTTCGACCGCGATCCCCTGTTCGTCCCCGAGGAGCTCCCGCGGCGTCTGTCCGAACATCGCGTCCTCGGTCAGCCCGGTCTGCTGCTGGTACGCGGTGTTGTTCTGCTTGAACGTGAACTCGTATTCGCCGTCCCTTCGCACCACGTCAACGAGAAATATCGCGTCGTCCGCCGCTCGGAACATCGCCTCGTAGGCGTTGGTCACCCGGTCACCGTCCGTCCCGGACCGACCGGCTCCGTCGGTTGCGTGTGACTCCTTTCCCATTGGTTCTCTTATGCTATCTACGCCACCTCGACTGATAATACTGCGGATGTCAACGGCAGAACCATCTCGTCGGTCGACCCCGCCCGCGGACTCCCACGTTCCGCGCCCGCTAAGTCACCCCGCCCTCGCTCGTCGCGTACGCCTCGTGCGCGCCGCTGTCGAGAATCGCTTCGATCTCGTCGACGACTTCCAGCACGTCGGCGAAGGAGGTGTACGGTGCGGCCGGACAGACGCGCACCACGTTCGGCGGCCGGAAGTCGACGACGACGCCGCGGTCCCTCAGCGCCTCGCTCAGCCGCTCGGCCTCGGGATGCTCTAAGGCGACGTGACCGCCGCGGGACGCGTGACCGCGGGGCGTGCCGACCGACACCGCCGGGAGTCGCTCGTCGACGAGCGCGATCAGGAAGTCGGTCAGGGCGAGCGACTTCTTCCGAACGCGCCGGATCCCGGCCTCCCGGAGGAGTTCCGCGGCGCCTTCGAGCGGCGCGGCCGACAGCAGCGGCGGCGTGCCGATCTGCCACGCGCCCGCGGAGTCGGCCGGGGTGTAGGTCATGTTCATCTCGAACTGCGTCGCCTTCTCGTGACCCCACCACCCGGCCAGCGCGGGCGCGAGCCCGTGGTGGCGCTCCGCGACGAACAGCGCGCCGATCGACCCCGGCCCGGCGTTGAGGTACTTGTAGGTGCACCAGACCGCGAAGTCGACGCCCGCCTCGTCGAACTCGTGGGGGACGGCGCCCGCGGAGTGGGCCGCGTCGAAGCCGGCGTACGCGCCCGCCTCGTGGGCCGCCTTGGCGATCCGCGGCACGTCGAACAGCTGTCCCGAGCGGTACAGCGCGGTCGGCATGAAGACGATCCCGACGTCGTCGTGTTCGGCCAGCGCGGCCTCGATGTCCCGCGGGTCGATCGTGCGCCCGTCCCGGCTCGGAACGACCCGGAGCTTCTCGTCGGGGTCGATCCCGCGCTGCCGGAGCTGCGCCCGGATCGCGTAGTGGTCGGAGGGGAAGTCGAGCTCGTTGACGAGGACCGCGGGGTCGGCCTCGGGGTCCCCGTCCGGCGTCCACTCTCCGTCGGCGGCCGGGACGCCCTCGCGATCGGGGCCGTTCCCGGCCAGCAGTTCGTCGAGGAAGGTGCCGACGAGCGTGTGAATGTTCACCGTGATCGAGTTGCCGACGACCACCTCCTCGGGCTCCGCGCCCACCAGCGGCGCGAGGGCGTCGCCGAGCCGCTCGCCGACC